>NZ_JBEZIR010000053.1:0-53619 GCF_040651175.1 Kitasatospora sp. NPDC048540 | reverse complement strand
GGGGGCCCCCCGCCGGGGGGCGGTGGGGGTTTCCCGGGCGCCCGGGCGCGGCGGCCCGGGGGCCCCCGGCGGGGCGGTCCCCGCACCCGGGGCCGTCGGCCGCCCGCAAGGCGGCGCCGTCCCCGGGTGTCTGCCCCAAGGGCTTCAGTGGGGCAGTGTGATGTTCTTGTCGATGAACTCGGTGGTCGCGATGTCCGAGGCGAGAAGGCGCTCCGGGATGGTGGCGCCGGTGGACCTGAGGATCGGGGAGAAGGTGTTGACGGCCGCCTCCACCCGGTTCAGGTCCATGCCGCCGAGGGGTCCCGAGGCGTCGTTGGCGACGATGTTCAGGTCCCGCATCGTGCGCACGGCGTAGTCGGCGACGCCCGCCGAGTAGGTCCAGCCGTCGTTGTACTTGGCGACGGCGTCCACGATGAGCTTGTTGGTCGCGGCGGGATCGGCGAGGTAGTCCGCCTGGGCCTGCTGCACGATGGGGACCAGTTTGGTCAGGCACGGTGACAGGGCGGCCAGATCCCCGTCGCGGACGGAGAGCGCCTCGGGGTAGAGGTTGTATCCGACGTCGGCGAGCAGTTGGTACTTCACCGGCTTGCCCCAGGCCGGGATCTCGTGCTGGTAGATGTAGGGCTCGGCGGTGGCGAAGGCCTGCTGTGCGATCGAGGGGTCGGCGACGAATCGGGCGGGCGTTCCTTCGTAACCGGTGTCGAGTTGGCTGGACTTGATCAGGCCTTCCTGCACCAGCCACGGCGCGAACACCACACCCTTCTGGACGACGACCTTGGCGTCGCTCCGGCCGATGTCGGCGATGCCCGTCCAGGTCGGGTTCGAGGCGGGATCCCACATGATGCTCAGCGGGCTCTTGTTGAGGGGCGACACGACCGCTTTGACGGGTTGGTCGGACGCCGCGACGATGGCCGCGTCGGTGCTCACGTATCCGAGCGTGATGCTCTTGTCGATGTACATCTGTGCCGGGATGGTCTGGAAACCGATCGTGGAGCCACCGGTCCTGATCTCGATCTGGACTCCGGTGTCCTTGCCGTTGATGACGAGGGGGCCGCTGACCTGCTTCTTGTCCGTATCGATCGTGTATCCGGGGCCGAGCAGCTGATAGACGGCTCCGTGCTCGGCCTCCGGCTGCCAGTCCGTCTGGACTACCACGGTCTTGGGGCAGACACCCGCCAGGTCGACCGCTGCGTCCGGGGACTGCAGGGCCGAGCTCGGCGCCTGTGGGGCGGAGGCGGAGCTGCATGCGGCGAGTGCTGCCGCTGCCATCAGGGCGGTCGGTACCAAGAGGATTCGCATGGGTGCTCCAGAGCTGGAAGCGCGGGTTCGAGGTGTGCGGGATTCGACGGACCGCAGCCGGGATCTCAACGGCGTCGGTAGGCGACGAGACCGCCCAGACCGGTGAACACCAGGAAGACCGCGATGCCGAAGAGGGCGGAAAGGATGATCGCAGCAAAAAGGTCGGCGAACTGCAGCGTTGCCCGATAGAGGTCGAGGAGCGTGCCGATTCCCGGCGCTCCCTGGGTGAAGAAGAAATCGCCGACGATCGCGCCGATCACCGAAAGCCCGGACGAGATCCGCAGCCCGAGGCAGATCGAGGGCAGTGCGGCCGGGATCTGCAGCCGGGTGAGACGCTGCCATCGCGTGGCCTTGTTGAGGGTGAAGAGATCATGGGCCTCCTGACTGGCGGAGCGCAGACCGAACAGTGTGTTGGCGATCATCGGGAACAGCGCGATGAGGGTGCAGACGACGACCCGGCTGGAGAAGCTGTAACCGAACCACAGACCGATCAGCGGGACGATCGCCAGGATCGGCACGGTCTGCAGGGCGACGGCATAGGGATAGATCGCACGTGCGGCCCAGTCCGCCTGACTCATGAGGACCGCAACGAGGAATCCCGTCACCGCCGCGATGACCAGTCCCGTGAGCGCGACCCCGGCGGTCACTTTCAGCGCGGCCAGCAGGGGCTTCAGATGGGACCACCGCAGGAACGAATCCGCGAAGACCTCCTGCGGCGGTGGGACCAGGAACCGCCGGCCCGGCGACAGGACGACGTAGGTCACGAACAGCCAGAGGCCGAGCAGGAGAACCAGTGCGCCCGCCGGCGGGATGACCGTACGCAGGACGGATCCTGCCCGTGAGTTCTTCCCGTGCCCTCCTGCGCCGACCGCCGTGACTCGAACGAGATCCTTCCGATCCGACTCCCGTTCACCGTCCACGGCCTTGCCCTTCGGAGCCGGAGACGCTCTCCGTACGGACGAATTCGCCCGGAGACGGACGCGGATTCACCCCGGACGTGGCGGTGTTCCCGCTTCCGGCGGTCTTGGCGACCTGACCGGAGTGCTGTCCCGGGCGTCCGGTTCGGGGAGCAGATCGGGCCATACCAATGATCTTCTCGCCGTACCCGTGCAAGTCGTCCACCGACACGCCCGCGAGGCCGGTTTGAGAATGCGGTGACGACGTTGTCCGGACAGCTGCCCGATACATCGCGCATTCAAGTTCAGTAACATGATGGGAACGGTGGTGGTCACCGATCCTGCGATCCTCCTCGGAGGTCCCGTCACGCGGCCCGCCCGGAACGCCGCACATGGATATCGGTTTGCCCGAGCGGTGCTGCGGTGGTGCGATGGACGTGTCGGCGAGTCCCTTGTTCGTGGGACGTGCGGATGAGCTTGCGGTCATCGGCCGGTGCCTGGAGACCGTCAGGGCGGGCTGCCCTGCGGTGATTCTGGTCGAAGGGGAAGCGGGGATCGGCAAGACCGCATTGATCCGCCGGGGTCTGTCGGGTGCCGCACTGGACGGCTTCAGCGTGCTCCGGGCTTTCTGCGACGATTCGGAGCGTGACTACGCTTTCGGCGTGGTGTCGCAGCTGATACAACGTCTCGGTCCGCTCCAGGACGACTTCCCCCTGCTGGGCATGCCGATTTCGTCCGGCGCGGCACCGCTTCCGGTGGGGGCCCAGCTCCTGGCGCTCGTCGGCCGGTTGCAGGAGCGGGGGCCGGTGGCCCTCGTCATCGACGATCTCCAGTGGGCGGACCAGCGGTCCCTGCAGGCGCTGGGATTCGTGATCCGCCGTCTCGAGTTCGACTCGGTGCTCGTCGTTCTCACGGCGCGGAACCGGCCGTGGTCCCTGGGGGCGAGCACCGAGGTCGTCCCTGACGAGTCCTTGGAGGAGGCGTACAGGTGGGTGGGCTCGGCCCGGGCGGGTTTCAGGGTGCAACTGACCGGCCTGGACACGGCCAACGTGCGTCATTGGCTGGATGCCACGGTCGAGCACCAGCTCGACGACCGGCTGGCGCAACGGCTTCGAGAGCACACCGAAGGTCATCCGCTGTTCACGGAGACGGTGCTGACCGAGCTGAAGGACCTGGACGACGGTCGGAACGCTCTTCCCGTGCCCAAGTCACTGGGCCAAGGGGTCCGACAGCAACTGGACGCCCTGCCCCCGCCATCCCGCAGGCTCGTGGAGGCGATCGCGGTCCTGGGCGGTCGGCAGCCGATCGCACTCGCCGCCGCCTTGGCCGCCTGTGAGAACCCTGCGGCGGACCTGGAGCCGGCCTTGCATGTCAGGCTCGTACGCTGGTGGCCGGACGAGGTCGTGGCGCACGTGAGCATCAACCACGAGTTGCAGCGCCAGACCATCCTGCAGGCGACGGATCCCGTGGAGCGCTGCCGGCTGCACGCCGCGGCGGCGGACCTGGTCGACCGGGAGGCCGCCTGGGGCCACCGTGTCGCCGCGGTATCGGGGCCGGACCAGGTCTTGGCCCGGCAGCTGGAGGAGGAGGCCGAGCGACGCCTTCCGCTGGGTGACACCGAACGGGCGGCCAGAATGCTGCGATGGGCCTCCGACATCTCGGCCACGCGCAGCGAACACGAGCGTCTCCTGCTGTCGGCGGCCTCGTGGCTGATCTGGCACGGAAAGCTCACGTCCGTGACACCCCTGCTCGAATCGGTCCGGGCATGCGCGGACAGCCCGCTGCGAGACCTGACCCTCGGGGCCTACGCCGCCGTTCTCGGTGAGCGGGCGCAGGCCGTCACCCAGCTCGGGAGGGCCTTCGACGACGCCGCGCGCGTCCGCGGACAGGAGTGGATCGCCGCGATGGCCGGGTTCTGGCTCGGGAACGTCTATGTTTACGAGGGGAAGGGCGATGAAATGGCCGAGGTTTCTCGGCGCGTGCTGAGGCTTCCCGACATCCCTCCGGTTCTCGCGGGCTACGCCAAGGTCTGGCTGTCGTTCGGGATAGGGTTCAAGGCCGGCGCGCGGGCGGCACTGGAAGAGATCCGCTTCCTCGCCGGGCTGCCGGATACTCCGAAGATCACGGATCCTGCGAACGCGGTGGTGGTCATGTACCGCGGCTGCTACGCATCGTTCGCCGGGGACCTGGCAGCCGGTGCAGGGGACCTGAAAATGGTTCTGAAGCTCGCCAGGAGCGAGTACCCGTTCGTAGCGGAATGGGCATCGGCCGATCTCGCCTCGGTTCAGTTCACGCTCGGCGAATGGGACGATGCGGTCATCAACTGCCACAATGCCATGAACTTCCTGGAGGCGGAGCGGAAAGTAAGGGCGCTATCCTTCATCCACTCCATCGCCGCATGGGTTCCGTCAATGCGCGGAGAATGGGCTACGGCGCTCGATCACATCACCGTCGCCGAGCATGGCCTACCCGATTCCGGCCCCAGGTACCGCGTGCAGACGGCCGTCTCTCGCGCCCTTCTCGGACAGGCGCAAGCGAACTATCCTGCGATGCTCGAGGCCCTTCAGCCGATACTGGACATGCCGCCGGACTCCGGCCCGGCCCTGTACAAGAGCTGGTGGCTGCCACTGTATGCCGAGGCGCTGCTGGCCAACGGCCACCTGCCCGAGGCCCACGAGGCACTGTCGGAACTCCAGCGGCTCGTCCATGAAATCCCGTACCTCCATGTGGTCTGCGCCCGGCTGACGGGGCAGCTGGCCGAGAACGACGGCCGTCCGGAGCGAGCCGCGGACCACTACCAGCAGGCACTCGAGCAGCCCGTCCCCCCGGACGACGCGCCGCTGCACCGCGCGCTGCTCGAGCAGGCGACGGGCCGCCTCCTCGCCCGGACAGGACGGCCCGCCGCATCCTCGGAACTGCTCGAACGGGCGGCATCGCGTCTCACGGAGTTGCGCGCCGCCCCATTTCTCGAACGCTGCAGACAGGACATCGCCAAGGCCGGTGTCGCCACCACGAACGGTCGCCGGGAAGAGCCGAGCGGCCTCACCGGCCGGGAACGCGACATCGCTCACCTGGCCCGCCAGGGCATGACCAACCGGGAAATCGCCTCCGAGCTCTTCATCAGCGTCAAGACCGTCGAGTATCACCTCGGCCACGTCTACCAGAAGCTGAGCGTCAGCAGCCGCCGGCAGCTGCGCACCCGAGCGTGGTGACAGCGCGGCCGCATTTCCCGTGCCGGTTCACGGCCGACTGCCTTCCGCGAGCGCCTGGGAGACCTCCGCACAGATCCGCGAGAACTCCTTCTGGAAGCGAATTTCCGGCCGCCGCGGGAAGGGGAGCGGAACGGCGATCTCCCGGATGATCCGCCCCGGACCGGCGGACATCACGGCCACCTGCGTCGACAGGAAAACGGCTTCGCTGATCGAATGCGTGACATAGAGGCCCGTGAAGCTCTGGGACAGGAACAGACTCTGCAACTCCTCCTGCATACGAAGCCTGGTGATCTCGTCGAGTGCGCCGAGCGGTTCGTCGAAGAGGAAGATCCGCGGATCGACCATGAGCGCCCGGGCCAGTGAGACACGCATCCGCATCCCCCCGGACAGCTGGGACGGGCGGTACCCCTCGAAGCCGGCCATCCCGACGAGGGCCAGTGCCTCGGTGGCCCTTCTTCTCCGCTCCGCCTTGCCGGTGTGGTGGAGCTCGCCGGAGAGTTCCACGTTCTTCAGCGCTGTGCGCCATGCGAGCAGAGCGGGGTCCTGAAAAACATAAGCGATCTTGTCCGTGTCCACCAGGACCGCTCCACCGGTCGGCTCGGCCAGCCCGGACGCGAGTCGCAGCATCGTCGTCTTGCCACAGCCGGAGGGGCCCACCACGCTCATGAAGGCCCCCGGAGACAGATGGAGGTCCAGTCGGGCGATGACCGGGGGGCCGGCGTCGAAGGACTTGGTGACGTGGTCGAAATGCAACGTCCCGGTGGCGTCCATGGCTCCTTCTTCCACCCCGTTCCCGGACCGGACGTCTACAGGTTTCGAACGGCGGGAAGCGTTCGCCGCGCGCGAATCGAGCGTATACATCGCCCCTTCCGCAGACCGGTTGCGCCACTCGGGCCCCGGCGCAGGCTCCGGCGGAGTCGTATCACGCCCGGCCGCGGCAGTCGCCGGACGTGCGATCAGGTGTCGTCCGGGTGTCTCATGGGAACATGGGTGGTTCGGTCCCTTTCCTCCCGGGCTTCGTGGGTCGCCCGGGAGAACTCGCGAGGTTGGCGGACTGCGCGCAGAAGGCGGCCGCCGGAACACCCTGGCTGGTGCGCATCGAGGGAGAGGCCGGGATAGGCAAGAGCACACTCGCGCGGGCCGCCGTGAAGAGGTTGGACGGATTCACGGTGCTGTGGGCCAGCTGCGACGAGTCCGAAAAGGACTGGCCCTTCGGCGTCGTCGACCAGTGGATCCGCAGCTCGCCGGGAGGGCGGACGAGCTGCTGCCCGTCGCTGCGGGCCGGCCGCGCCGACGTCGCCCAGCCCCATCAGATCGGCGGGGAGCTGCTGCAACTCGTGGGGGCCCTCCAGGAATCCGGCCCGGTCGCACTGGTCGTCGACGACGTCCCGCTGGCGGACGTCGAATCCGTCAACGCCCTGCGCTTCTTGATCAGACGCCTGTGGGCGGACCGTGTGCTGCTCGTCCTCACTGCGCGGATGCCCGCCCAGAACGACGGTGAGGAGTACATCCGACGGCTCTCCGGCGGAGCCAACCACAGCACCGTCATCCACCTTCACGGCTTGGTCCCCGCCGAGGTGGAGCTCCTGGCCCGGCAGGGCGGGGGAACGTTGTCGCCCCAGGCATGCGAGCGGCTGCAGTCGCACACCGGGGGAAACCCCCTCTACCTGCGTTCACTGATCATGAACAATTCGCTGGAGGACCTCAACAGCCCCGCCACGCACCTGCCCCTGCCCGAGTCCCTCACGGCTTCGGTGCAAGCCGCTCTCGCCCGGCTGCCCGCGGACGCGCGGTCGCTGGTCGACGCGCTGGCGGTGCTCAACCAGACGGTGCCGTTGATGCGCGTCGGCCAACTCGCCCGGGTCAGTGATCCCGTCGTCGCCCTCGGGGACGTCCTGTCCAGCGGGCTGGTCAGCTGGGACCCGGCCTCGGCCACCACCCTGATCCGCATGGACCACGAACTGCACCGCGAGGCCGTGTATCGGCAGCTCGACCCGGGGCGCAGGCGTGAGCTCCACAGTGCGGCCGCTTCGGTGGTCGACGGCGACTCCGCCTGGGGCCACCGGGTGGCCGCCACGGACCAGGTCGACCCCGGCCTCGCCTCGGAGCTGGAGCACGAGGCACAGCGGCTCGTCGACAGCAGCCGGCTCGCCAGGGCGGGCACCCTGATGCTGTGGGCCGCCGACCTCTCCGACAACCGGACGGAGTACGAGCGCCGGCTACTGGAAACAGTGGCCCGCTCGCAGTACGTCCTCGCCTTCGATGCGCGGCGCAGCGCGGCGTTGCGGTCCGTCGCCGAAGCCTGTGTCCCCTGTTCCCGGCGGACCTACATCCTCGGGCGTTATGCGCACTTCCAGGCCCAGTTCACGACTGCCGAACCGCTCTACCTGCAAGCGTTGGAAGATGCGGAGGGCGAGGGCGACCGTACGCTGGCCAGCCGGGCACGGCTGGGGCTCGGGCAGATGTACTTCTGGCAGACGCGTGCCGGGGAAGCCATCCCGCTTCTGCGGCACGTCCTCGACGAAGCGGTTCTCGACGCGCAGGCGCTGGGTGAGGCCCGGTACTTCCTGACCATCGCGGTCGGGATGGCGGAGAGCCCTTCGAAGGCGCTGGCCACGTCGCCCGAGATCGCGGCGCTGCCTCAGGCGCCGTCTTCGGTCGTCACGTCGGACACTCCCCTTCTGATGGCCCGGGGGTTCGTCGGAGGACTGGCGGGGAACCTGGTCGCGGGCGTCGACGACCTCGTGACGGAGAGGCGGCGGCCGCGTCCCACCGCGAGGGGGCTGAACGGTGCCTACGTCGCACTGCCCTTCCTGCAGTTTCTGGCCGGTTCATGGGACGACGCAGCGCTGACCGCCGAGCAGATGCTCGCCCAGGCCGCGGCCGACGAATTCATCTTCGGAATGGGGCAGTGTCACGCGGCGGTCGCCCTCATGGCGGGTGTCCGTGGGCACTGGCACGACGCGGAGCGGCACCTTCGCTCGGCGTGGGACTGGTCGCAACGGATCAACCCGTACTTCGACGGGCCGGTCATCGCCACGGTGGACGCGGCCATCGCCGAGGCCCGCGGGGGTACGCCGGCGGTGGTCAAGGCCCTGAATGCGCTTGAGCAGGCAGCACGGCTGCCGTCCCGCCGCTTCTGGCGGATTCTGTGGCTCCCCCAACTCGCCCAGGCAAGGGCGCAGGCGGGCGCGGAGGATGCGGCAGAGGCCACAGGGCGGGACCTGACGGCCATGGCAGAAGAGATCCCCTGCCTCCAGGCGGTCGCAGCGCTGGTCACCGGCATGCTCGCGACCAGGCACGGCGACCGGAAGGGGGCGCTGGCCGCATATCGTCGGGGACTGAGCCAGCCGGTGGAACGTGCCGAGATCCCCCTGCACAGGGCCCGGCTCGAGCAGGCCTACGGCGAAGCGCTCCTCGCGGAGGGCGACCGCAGCGGCGAGACCTGGCTCGATCGGGCCCGGGAGAGGTTCAGCCTCCTGCAGGCCACCCCGTACCTGGCCCGTCTCGGCACCAGGCCGGCGTCCCTGCCCGCTCCCGCCTCGGCGACGTCCAACGCCGGGAGACTCGGGAAGCTGACCGAACGTGAACAGAATGTCGCCCATCTCGCTGCTCAGGGGCTGACCAATCAGGAAATCGCGAATGAGATCTACATCAGCCCCAAAACCGTGGAATATCATCTGAGTCGCGTCTACATGAAACTCGGGCTCAGCTCTCGCCGCCAGCTCCGGACCTCAATGGTGGCGTGAAACCGCCCGGATGGTCGGCACGGACCGGTGGGACGTGGAGATCGGCGCACGACACGACCGTGTATGACGGGCCCGGCGGGGCGCGCCGTGCCTACGATCCGGAGAAATCCGGCCTCGTCTCCCGGACCGTCCCACATTCCCGGGGATCCGCCATGGGCCCTGCGTGAATCCGCCCGGGGACGGCCGGGAGTGAGGTGCGTGCCGGAGATCCAGCCTGGAAGTCCACCGCGGTGCAGGGATGTTGGTGCACCCGGTGTGCGAGCCGTGTTGGCGGGCGGAATGTCCGAGCGGCTCCTATGGTGAGGACGGAAATACTACAAATCGCTTCAATTCATCGGGAGTCGTCGTGAACAAGGGACAGCTGGTGGAAGCGGTGGCCGGGCAGCTCGGCAGCCGTGCGGCCGCCGAGGACGCCGTGGACGCCGTGCTCGACGTCATGGTGCGGGCGGTGGTGGCGGGCGAGCCCGTACAGGTCACCGGCTTCGGGACGCTCGAGTCGGTGGAGCGCGCCGGCCGCTACGCCCGCAACCCGCAGACCGGCGAGCGCGTGCGGGTCAAGAAGACCACGGTGCCGCGCTTCCGCGCCGGACAGGGGTTCAAGGACCTGGTCTCCGGCGCGAAGAAGCTGCCGAAGGCCGGGCCCGCGGTCGCCAAGGCCCCCAAGGGCTCACTCACTCCGGGCGCGACCGCCGCCGGCGCCCCGGCGGGCAGGAAGGCGGCCTCGAAGAGTCCCGCCTCCGCGGCTGCGGGTACGGCGAAGAAGGCCGCCGCCAAGAAGGCGGCCTCGGCACGGACCACCACCGCGCCCGCCGCGAGGAAGGCCGCAGCGAGCAGCGGGAAGACCGCCCCGGGCGCCGGGAAGAAGGCCACGCCCGCCAAGCGGACCACCCGCCGCACCACGGCCTGAGCCGATCGGGCCGGCACGACCGGCTACGACCTGAGGGTGGAACGAGGGCGCACGTTCGGTGCTGCGGTGTCGGCCTTCGGGCGGTCCGCAGGGGTTCGGGAACGGCCCGGCCGGTGGCGGTACGGGACCACCGGCCGGGCCGGCTCCGGTCAGTTGACGTACACCACCGGGCTGCCGGGCTGGGTGGTGTCGGCGACGGGACCGTAGGCGGCGGAGAAGTAGCCGTCCGCGGGGCAGAGCACGGATCCTCCGCTCTTGGCGAAGTGCTCGTTGCTGAAGGCCAGGCCGTGGGAGGCGTTGTCGGCGTTGCCGGTGAACGCGCCGCTGAGCTGGTAGGTGCAGGTGATGGGACCGAACCAGCTGTTGAGCACGGCGGTGGCCTGGATCGCCCCGGTGCTTCCCCCGGTGACGGTGACCGGGAGCCCGGGGCTGTCGTTCACGGCGACCTGGTAGGAGAGGTTTCCGACCGTGAGGCTGCGGACCGAGGTCACACCGGTGACGTTGCTGGTGCAGGAACCGAAGGTCAGCCCGGTCAGGGACTCGGTCGCCGTACCGGGTGCCACCGGGTTGCTCAGCACACCGGCCGAGAGCTGGGAGGCGGTACAGGTGACGCCGGTCGCACTGGTCGCGCTCGAGTAGAAGGTCGCCCGGGTGCCTGCGGCGAGCGGTGCGGCGAGCACGTCGCCCGCCGAGACTGCGGTGCCTCCGGCGCTGCCCGTGGTCAGCACCGGGGTGTCGGCGGGAAGCGGTGTCGCGGACGCGGGGACCGCGCCCAGCGCGAGCGCGATGGCAGCGGTGGCGGTGGCGGTGGCGAAGCGGCGGTGGAGACGCATGGGAAGGCCTCTTTCTCGGCGAGGGGGATCGAGAAGAAGAACGTTCACAGCTCCCGGGCAACGAGGGATTCGGGGGCTGACTACGTTGTAGAGCCGTGTCCGTGTACCGTCAATACGAGCGGCGGAACCTGCTGACTTTTCGTCAGCAATGGCGACGGGACGCGGCGACGGACGGCGTCGGAGGATCCGTCAGTCCGCCGGCCCCGGCGCGGCACCGTGGTGTCCACCGGCCGGTCGCGGCGGGAACGCGCGTTCGAGCGCCCCCCAGCCCATCTCCCCCTCACGTTCGCGTCGCTGCGCCGCAAGCCCGCCGCGCAGACCGAAGAGGCGCTTGGCGTGGACGAGGTAGACCACGATGGCGATGTTGACCACGAACGCCGCGAGCTTGAACACGGTCACCCGGTGGGCCAGCTCCCACACCTCCGGCGCCAGCAGGAGTGCGGTGGCGAGGAAGGTCAGGTACTCCGCCCATCGCCGCGCCCGCCACAGCCCGACCGCCTCGACGCCTTCCAGGAGCGCGTACGCGGCCAGGACGGCGCCCAGCAGCCAGAGCTTCGAAGCGGGTGCCTGGAAAGCCTTCTCCAGCTCACCGGCCAACCCGGTACCCGGCCGCGCACCCACCCCGCCCGCGCCGCTCTGCAGGGCGTCCACCACCCGGTAGAAGGGATCGGACAGCCGGGCGCGGTCGGCGGTGAAGAGGAAGACGACCCCGGCCGCCGTCCCCAGGAGCAGGAAGTGCAGCAACCGGTCCAGCGCGATCAGGCGCAGCACGTAGCGGTCCCGCAGGGCCCGGCCGCGTTCGGGCAGGACCACCCCCGGTCCGCCGGCCGGCGCACCGTCGTGCCCCCGGACGCCGACGGACGGCAGCCACGCATCGCAGCGCAGACACCGTTGCCAGCACAGCCCGTCGGCCGTCCGGCGTACGACCAGGGAAGCGAAACCGTCCTCCGCTGCGGCCTCGGCGACCAGGAAGTGCCCGCTCCAGGCGCAGGTCAGCAGTTCCAGCTCCAGCCGATAACGCCTCATAGTCGATACCTCTGCCAAACCTCCGCGCCGGGCCGCTCGGAGTCGCCGTCCTGAACGTCGCTCCCATCGTCCCCCACCTGCAGCCCGCAAGGACGCTCCGACGACCAAGCGTGCCTGCCCGGGCATGCGGACGCGCACCGTCGCCGGCAACCCTCGGTCCTGCTGGGGTTGCCGGCGGCGGTGCGCGATCGCTGCGGCCCCGACAGCCGTCGGGCAGGTGCCGTCAGACGACGGTCAGGACGATCTTGCCGGTGACGCTGCCCTGTTCGCCGAGCTCGTGCGCCTTGGCGGCCTCGACCAGCGGCACGACGGCCCCGACCACCGGCTTCAGTTCGCCCCGCTCCACCAGAGCGCCGATCTCGCGCAGGCCCAGGTGGTCCGGCTCGACCAAGACCCACACCGCCCGCACCCCGTCCGCGGCGGCCGGAACGTCGTCGGGGCCGGGCAGGGTGATCAGGCGTCCGCCGGGTCGCAGCACCTTCAGCGAACGCTCTGCCGTCTCTCCGCCGATTCCGTCCAGCACCACGTCGACATCGGACACGACGTCCTCGAACCGCACCGCCCGGTAGTCGATCACCTCGTCCGCCCCCAGCTCCCGCACCAGGTCGTGCTTGCCCGCGCTGGCCGTGCCGATGACGTACGCGCCGCGGGCCTTGGCGATCTGCACCGCGAGGTGCCCGACGCCGCCGGCCGCCGCATGTATCAGGACCCGCTCCCCGGGACGCACGTTCGCCGTGTCCACCAGGGCCTGCCAGGCGGTCAGCGCCGCCAGCGGCAACGCCGCCGCCTCCGTGTGCGTCAGACCGGCCGGCTTGCGGGCGAGGTGGCGGGCCGGCGCCACCACGAACTCCGCATACGCACCCGCCTGACGCGGGAACAGCGGCATCCCGAAGACCTCGTCCCCCGGCCTGAACAGGCCGACCCCCGGGCCGACGGCCTCGACCGTGCCGGACACGTCCCAGCCCACCGCCGGGACGGCGCCCCACTCGACCAGGGCCCCGCTGGCACGGGTCTTCCAGTCCACCGGGTTCACCCCGGCCGCGTGTACCCGGACCAGGACCTCGTTCAGGCCCGGTACCGGACGCTCGACCTCGCGCTCGACCAGGGTCTCGGGTCCGCCCCACTGCTCCACGACCACCGCACGCATGCTGTCCGCCTCGTTCCGCTTCCGATCCTCACCGCCGGGACCTGCCCGGCAGCGGTGCACGACCGGGAGGTCCCCGGCGCGATGCGTTCAACAGTGCACCTGCCCGACTCCTCAGAGTGTTGGCCGTCTGGCCACTATGTGACAGAATCTGGCCATGAGCGAGATGCAGCAGGCCCCGCCTACGGGCGGGACGGACCAGGAGGGCCACGGCCGGATACCGCGGGGGCACCGGATCGCGGTGCTCGCTCTGCCCGGAGTGCCGCCCTTCGAGCTCGGCATCCCGTCCCGCGTCTTCGGCAGCGTGGAGGACGCCGAGGGCCGCCCCCTGTACGAGGTCACCGTCTGCACCGCCGACGGCGCCCCGGTGCTCAGCGACGCCGGGTTCACCGTGCAGCCCGCCGCCGGCCCCGAGGCCATGCGCGCCGCGGACACCGTGATCATCCCGCCCACCCACGCCATGCCCGAGCTGAGCCGCGGCGGTCCGCTGCCGCCCGAGGTCACCGCGGCCATCGCCGGCATCCGGCCCGGCACCCGGCTGGTGTCCATCTGCACCGGCTCCTACGTGCTGGCCGCCGCCGGACTGCTCGACGGCCGACCGGCCACCACCCACTGGAACCTCGCCCGCGAGTTCCGCCGCGTCTACCCCATGGTCAAGGTCGACGAGGACGTCCTCTTCGTCGACGACGGCGACGTGCTCACCTCCGCGGGCGTGGCCGCCGGCGTCGACCTGTGCCTGCACATGATCCGCCGCGACCACGGCGCGGCCGCCGCCAACCGGGCCGCCCGGATGTGCGTCGTCCCGCCCTGGCGGGACGGCGGACAGGCCCAGTACATCGACCGCCCGGTCCCCGAGCCCACCCTCGCCAGCACCACCGCCACCCGTGCCTGGGCGCTGGAGCACCTGGGCGAGCCGCTCTCCCTGGCCAGGCTCGCCGAGCACGCCCGGATGAGCCTGCGTTCCTTCACCCGGCGGTTCCGTGACGAGGTCGGCCTGACCCCGGTGCAGTGGCTCACCGCGCAGCGCCTGGAACTGGCCAAGCAGTTGCTGGAGACCACCGACCTGTCGATCGACCTGGTCGCCCACCGGGCCGGCTTCGGCACCGCCAACTCCCTGCGCACCCACATGCGAACGGCCTTCGGGGTCCCGCCCGCCGCCTACCGCCGCACCTTCAACCCCAACGACCACGTCGACGCGGACACCTGATCCCTGCCTGCCCCCGGCGTTGCCCGGAAGGCCGTGGGCAGCGTGCCAGGCTGGCGTTACGTTGCTGTTGCTGCCTGCCACGACCGACGGAGGTTCCCCGAAGTGGACAGTGCCGAGAAGACCCTGCGGCGCCCGCCGGTCGGCGGATGGACCGTCTCGCTCGTGTGCGACGGCGAGCCGGTGACCGTGCACATACCGGCCTCGGACGCGAGCAACAGCTACGACGCCGTGGCCAAGGCATCCGCCACGGCAGCCGCCGAGCGAGGTTCCCCGGAGCTGAGGTTCACCGGGATCCACGCGGACTTCACCGGCACGACGAGACAGCCTTGACGCGTTCGGGTGCTGCGGCCGTCACGGTGACGACGGCCGGCTCCGCCCTGCGACCCGCAGAGACACCTCGCGAACGGCACCCGGCTCCTCGATGACGCACGCCCGCACGGCGGCCGTGCCCGGCCGCCGTGCGGGATTGTCTGCCGGATGACGCAGGCCCCGGCCCGCAGCGGTTTCTATCGTGGGCTCACGACAGCGCTTGTACAGGGGGCTTGCTGATGGCCGTGGAGCGGGAGAACGTCGAGCAGCTGCAGGAATGGCTGGCCGAGGGAAGTCCGCAGCGGGGTGCGAACCCGGCTGCCGGGATCTTGGTGGAGAGACTGGCCGCGCTGGTGTTCCAGGACGAGTGGGCGTGGCCGGAGTGCACCGACCGGGTCGACACCTACCTGGATGCACTCCGCGGCCGGCTCGCACGCGACGGCGCGGGCGAGAGCCGGTTCGTGGAGCTGACCGGTCCGGGAGCCGATCCGGGCGTGTTCGTCGACTGGTTCCTCCCGGTGGTCCTCGGATGGGAGCGGGAACGGACCGCTCAGGACGGGACCGGCGGGGGTGACGGCACCGACTGCTGGCCCAACCCGAACCACGACGGCACTCCCGGCACCGAGTTCTACCGGATCGAGGAGGGGACGGGGCAGTACCTGTACGCCGCGGGCACGGACGCGGACGACTGGACCACCTACGACCGGCGCCGGTACGCCGAGCCCGTCAGGGACGACGCGTACGGCCTCGACTACCGGTACGACCGCCGGGACGAGGCCTACGAGTGGTACGACGAGGAGTCGCAGACCTGGAACGACCAGACGTGGGCCGACCTGTACGCGGCCCGCCGGCATGACCCGGGCTCACAGACGCCCGTCGAGCACGCCGAGGCCCTGTGGGACGAGAACTGGCAGATGTTCTACCGCATCGGCCCCGGCGGCGTGTACGAGTTCGCCGACGCCGTGGCGCGGGGTGAGCGCTCCAGCGGTCCGGGCGAGATCTGGCTCAGCCACGAACAGGTCCTCCTGCGTGACGCGCAGGACACGGCCGACCAAGCCACCCGCGAGGCCTTCCTGGACGCGGTGGCGAGCGGACCGGGCCTGCCGGCGGGCGGGGAGGAGCTGCTGGCTGCGGAGTTCCTGAAGCTGCTCGAGGACCAGCGATGACCGCAACCGGCCGAGATGTGACCGACTTGAACGTCAGGGGGAATTGAGATGAGCGAGCAGTCCATCGAGCTCACGCCTCTCCAACGGGGGCCCGCCGGCCGGGAACCCGTCCGGCGGGGTGCGACCGACCAGGAGATCCGGGCGCTCGCCAAGGCCATGGTCGAGTCCATGCTGAGCAAGGGCTTCACCAAGGCCGGGCTCAGGGAATTCTACGAACACAACCTCCCCCACCTCGTCTCGCAGCTGCGGGTGGCCAGGAGCGATCTGCCCGGGCAGCAGGCCGATTCGAACGTCGAGGCCGTCGTCGCCGACGAGTTGAAGCTCGGCCTGGAGCAGGTGATCGGCACCGGCAGGGGCATGCTGCAGAGGCTGGATCTTCAGGACGCCTGGATACGTGCCCTGCTCCCGGCCCTCACCACCGTGAGCTCGTACAAGTTCATCAACGGCTCGAACAAGAGCGCGCTCACCCGAACGTGCACCGGGCTGGAGGACGGCCTGCACATACTCGTCAACGCCCGGGCGAAACTGGTGCGGCAGCTGGAGGAGGCCGAGCAGCTCATCGGCCCCTCCTGGGCGCAGGGTCAGGACGAGAGCGTGCGCCGGCAGGCAGCGGATCTGTTCGACCGGGCCCTGCCCGACGCCGCGGAGGCGGTCGAGGAGTGCGCTCGGCGGATCACGGCGGCCGTCAGAGCCGAACGGGTGGTCGTCGACAGCGCGGTGGAGGCCTTGGTCGTCAAGGAGGCCCAGGGCGACGACGCGGTGGCGAAGGACCTGCGCGCCCTGGTCGACGAGTGCAAGAAGGCCGACCAGTACGCCCAGGCCGGATTGGGCGTCGCTGCGGCGCTCGCCCCGCTGTACGGCTGGGCCTTCGCTCTCGCGGGGGCGTTGGAGGGCCACGCCATGGTCGAACACCAGCGAACGCTGTACACCCGGGAGGCCGAGCGGCGTCAGAAGGAGGGCCTGAACGTCATCGATCGGCTCAGGGCCGACCCGGACGCCTTCATCGAGGCTTTCAGGGTGCGGTCCCAGGACAACATCAAGGTGCTCATGGGATATGTGGGCATCGGTGGCTCGTTCGCCGGACCGGCGTGGCCCCTGGTGCAGTCCGTCGTCACCAGCGTCGCCAACGCGTGGTTCGACACCGCGGCAAAGCGAGCCATAGCGGTGATCCGAGCCGCGGAGAACCACGGAACCGGTCAGCTGGTGAGCGCTTTCAGCGACTTCCGAGAAGTGGAGGAATCGAACGTCAAGGACGCCCTGAAGGACCCGGGGCAGTGGACGGCGGCGGCGACGGCCGTCGGCGTCCGGGTGGCCCCGGGAATCGACGAGGACGTCGCAGCGGACGCGTTCAAGGGATCGGTCGCCCAGATCGTCGGCTCCGTGCTCCTCGCACCGATCGCCGGCGCGATCGTTTCCTGCCTCGACATCCCCGAAGCGCAGATCGTGACTCCGGAGGAGCTCGAGAAGTCGCTGTCAGCACTCACCGGAGCATGGCCCAAGGAGTACTTCAAGGCCTCCGGGCCCACCGGAGGAACGGCCCGCACACCGCTCCCCGAGAATGTGAGCCTCACCGGCGGATGGATCGGCGGCGAGAACGGCTACGCCATCGTCGACGACCGCGGCCCCCAACCCGGCAACCTCGGGCACCTGGTCGCGATCGAGTCCGCCGGGAAGGGGAAGGGCCAGCGGGTGTGGGGGTACGCCACACCCCACGGTTTCACCCTCCTCGAACCGGATCCGGACGCATTCACGGAGGACCCCGCGATGTGGAGCGAGTACATCATCAGGGCGGACGGTGCAGAGCACCGCAGGGACCGGGCCAAGGACCTCAAGGGCGTGTGGTACCGCCCGTTCCCCCACTACGCGAACACGTTCGTCCTGAAGGCCACCGGCACCGACCGCCTCTACTACGTCCGCGGTTCGGACCGGACGGGGGCCTCCCCGGCCAAACTCGTCGTGGAGGTGTTCACCGACAACCCCGGCTTCGCCCGGCAGATCGGGGTCCCCCACCTCCGGGCCGTCAGCGGCGGCTACCTCCCTCCGGGGCTGGTCGGCCCCTCCGACGGCTCGTGAGCGGGCCGGGTCAGGACGGGGCCGGACGGAGGTTGGCCAGCGCTGCCGCGAGGTCCGGCAGCGCTGCGCGGGCCGCCCGCTCGCCTTCGACGATGAACGCGTCGATACAGCTGAAGTCGAGGCTGGCGGTAGGACCGATGTTCGGTCTGATCAGCGTGTCCACCAGCGGCAACTGAAACTTGATCATTTCTCGTTCCATCGAGTTGAGCACACGCCCCATGATCTGCATCAGATTGGGATCGGAGGCCCTCTTGACCGCCAGTTCCTGACCCGCGACATTGGAGCCGATGACGTGCCCCACCCCCGCGTTCCGCAGGGCGTTGGCCGGCAACGGGTTGACCACCGCCCCGTCGATGCAGCGTCGGTGTCCGATGGGCCAGGGGGTCACGACGCCGGGGATGCTGGCCGAGGCGCGCACGGCGTCGGCCAGCAGCCCTTGGTTGATGACGACCTCTGCTCCGGTCGTGACATCGGTGGCCACCATCCAGCAGGGGATCTCCGTGTCCGCGAACTGCCGGTCGGACGTCCAGGCCGAGAGCCGGTGGCGGAGGTGGGCGCCCTTGAAGAGCCCCGCGTGGGGAACCAGGTTCAGGTCCAGACCCATGCGGCGCAGACGGACGGCACGGGCCACCTCGCGGAACACGTCCAACAGCACGTGGTCCGGGTGCCCGAGGGCGACCGACATCGCCACCAGGGCCCCGCCACTGGTGCCGGCCACCGCGTCGATGGGGATGCCGGCCTGCCGTAGCACCCGCAGGACGCCCAGATGGGCCACGGTCTTGGAACCTCCGCTGGACAGCGCCAGTCCGACGGTCTGGCCCGTCACCCACCGGGCGATCCGGTCGTGGTCCTTGCGCCCGCGCATGACGATCAGCCGTTCACGATGCCCGACCCAGGCCGGAGGGGCGCTCAGGGCGACGACGTGCTCGGAGACGTCCATCGCCACCTGTGCCAGTTCGGTCGCCACCGGGGGAAGCCCGACGAGCAGGTGGACGATGCCGTCCACGTCTCTTCCGGCCATCGCCGCCAGGTCCCTGATCTGGAGTCCGGAGCCTTCGCGCCGGATCACGCCTTCGGGGAACGGGCCGGCGTCCCGTGCCCCGGGGAGCATCAGTACACCGGTCTTCGCGCTTCCCGCCCGGGCGAGCACGGCTGCCGCGAGGTCCGGCAGACCGTCGCCGACGACCGCGGTGATCCGGGTCGCCGGTGCGGACACCAGCTGCCGGTTGGTCGCCACCAGGCGTCGGCCGAGCTCTCTGGAGAGCTCGATGCCGATGGACGGATAGCGGTCGAGCAGGTCGTCGAGATCCCGCTGGTGCAGGGCAAGGAGCACGGCGTCCGCCGACACCCGCAAGGTGGCCGAACGCGGCTCGCGCAGCAGGAGGGACAGTTCTCCGACGAAACTGCCCGGCCCCAGCGAGGCGAGCGGTTCTTCGTTGAGGCCGGCCAGCACGTCCACCCGGCCCGAGGCCACGAGATACATGGTGTGGGCCGGGTCGCCTTCGCGGAACACGACATCCCCTCGGACGTGCTGCTCCACCTCTATTCGTCCGGCGATCGCCTCGATGGCTTTCATGGAAAGGTTCTTGAAGAACGGAACCATTCGCAGCTGCTGTTCGATCAAGGTCTCAGCTCTTCCTTCTTCCCTGGCTTCGGGGCCGCCGGACCGTGCTCCGGTCGGGGTGGGACGTCCGTGCCCGCCGCCGGGCCGCCGGCCGTGGCCCGCACCTGCCGCAGTTCCTCGGCCAGCGTGTCGAGGCGGATCGGTTTGGCGATGTAGCCGTCCATGCCCGCCTCCAGGCACAGTTCCTTGTCGCCCGCCATGGCGTTGGCGGTCATGCCGACGATGCGCGGACGGACGTCGTCCGCCCAGGCGCGGTGGATCCGGCGGGTCGCCTCCAGACCGTCCATCTCGGGCATCTCCACGTCCATGAGGACGACGTCGAAGCGTCCGCGGTCCAGCGCCTCGAGTGCCTCGATGCCGTTCTCGGCCAGAACGGGTTCGCGATATCCGAGCTTCTTCAGCATCAGCACCGCGAGGCGCTGGTTCACCTGGTTGTCCTCGACGAGGAGGATCCGGTGGGACCGTTCGCCGTCGGGCCGGTCCTGGACCGGGGGCGGGCCCGGCTCCGGTCCCTCCTCCACCGAGGCGAGGCTGTTGACCAGTGCGTTGTGGAGTTGGGACGCTTTGACGGGCTTGTTGAGGCAGGCGGCGAAGTCGGCTCCGGCAAGCCCGCTCTTCGTGTAGGAGAGGGACGAGAGCAGCACCAGGGGCAGGTCCTTGGCCGTGCGTTGCCGGCGGATCAGGCCGGCCAGTGTGACCCCGTCCGTGTCGGGCATCATCATGTCCAGGATCGCGATGTCGAACGGCCGGCCGTCGCTGATCCAGCCCAGCGCCTCGGCGGGCCGGTCGGTCACCTGTGCGACCATGCCCCATGCGGTGACATGGCGTCGGATGACCTCGAGGTTCACCGCGTTGTCGTCGACCACCAGCACACGGCGTCCGATGAGCGACCCCTGAACGACCGGCCTGGCCTCGGGCAGCTCGGCCGGCACAGCCTGGATGGTGAAGTGGAAGGTGGAGCCGACGTCCGTCTCGCTGTCGACCCACATGGTTCCGCCCATCAGCTCGGCGAGCCGTTTGCTGATCGCCAGGCCCAGGCCGGTTCCGCCGTAACGGCGAGTCGTGGAGGCGTCCACCTGGCTGAACTCGCGGAAGAGCCGGTCCATCCGGTCGGCGGGGATGCCGATGCCGGTGTCGGCCACCGAGAAGAGCAGTTCGTACCTGCCGTCGGGGGCGGGTCCCGCCGACTCGACCGAGACCACGACCTGGCCCGACTCGGTGAACTTGACGGCGTTGCTGAGCAGGTTCGACAGGATCTGCCGCAGCCGTGAGCGATCGCCGACGACGGCGTGCGGCACGCCCGGGTCCACCAGGCAGGCCAGTTCCAGGGACTTCTCCGCCCCGCGCGGGGCCACCAGGTCGAGGGCCGACTCCACGCAGTCCTGTACCCCCATGGGTTGCAGTTCGAGTTCCAGCCGGCCCGCCGCGATCTTGGAGTAGTCGAGGACGTCGTTGATGATCGTCAGGAGGAGCTCACCGCTGGACGCGATGACCTCCACGAAGCCGCGCTGCTCGTCGGTCAGGCGGGTCCCCTGCAGCAGCTCAGTCATCCCGATGACCGCGTTCATCGGGGTGCGGATCTCGTGGCTCATGGTGGCCAGGAAGGAGCTCTTGCTCCGGGCGGACTCCTCGGCGGCGAGTCTGGCTGCTCTCAGCTTCTCCTTGTCCCGCTCGCGCATGATCGACCAGCCGATCTGGATCCCGACGTGCGACACCAGCTCCAGCAGCGCCCGGCTGGGCGGGTCGGTGAAGGCGGCGAAGAACTGGACGACCACGTCGACCCGATCCTTCGTCAGCACGGGGAAGGCGAAGGAGGACCCGAGGCCGGGCGGACCCGCCGCGGCCCGCTCCCCGGGCGTGGGCCCGGTCGTCTCCCCGGTGCTCCAGGCCGGGGCGCCGGTCGCCAGCACCCGGCCGGGCAGTCCGTCCCGCGGCCCGAAACGGAGCTCCTCATGGGCGGCCCGGAAGGCCGAGAAGTCGGCGTCCGCCTCGGCCTGACCCCATATCCCGGAACTGCGGGCATCACCGGTGTCGTGGTCGACGACGAGCACATGGCCGAGAGGCCACCCGGTGTAGGCACACAGTCGCTCGACCGCCAGCTCGAGGACCTTGAAGAAGGATGAACTGCGGTTCGACAGCTCGGCGATGTCGACCATCAGCTTCAGCTGGTTGGTGCTGTTGTACAGATCGTGGACCACCGCCTCGGCGACCCGCTCCGCCTCCAGACGGATCAGCCGCTCCCGTTCGACGCGGCGCATGAGCCGTCGTAGCTCCTCCTCCCCCGCCCGCGCGGGCCGCCGTTCCGTCATCGCCGGCCGAGCCCGACCTCGAAGACACAGTGGCCCGCTCCGTCCCACATGCACGAGCTCTGCCGGACGTCGGGCTCCTCGCCGAAGACCAGCACCATGCCCTTGATCGCTCCTCCGATGGTCGCGCACAGGATCGCCGACGGACGCGGACGGTAGAGGACGGACAGCCGGTCCGGCGCCGCCTGCTCGAAGTCGAAGACCGGCACGTACGGATTGTGGTGCCGCCAGAATCCGGGGTCGATGAACGAGTCGATCGCCCGGATCAGCGACTGCGGCGAGTGATGGGATTCCACGAAGTACGGGTACCTCTCGGCGATGAGGCCGACGGCCTCCGTGCCCTGCCAGTCCAACAACTCCGCTGCCGGACGGCCGACGACCTCGGCCCCCGCCTCCCCGAGCCTCAACAGGTCCTCGGGCGGATAGTTGCCCATGGGGGTGTAGACGCCGTCCATCCCGGCGGTCTCGAGCATGCTGTCCCAGACCCGTTCTCCGTAGCGGCCGTTGACGGCTTCCTCGAAAGCCCAGATCCACAGACCCTTCATCGGCGACCTGCTCCCTCACTCCTCCGAGGAGCCACAGTGTCATGGCCGGGCGGGAGCGCGATGCCCCTTGGGACGGCCTTTCGGGTGGCCGGTCCGGACCGCGGGGAACGGGCCGGGCACCGGGCCTCACCGACGGCCGGGTGTTGCCCTGGCGACTGCCCCGGTGGGATGGCACCGCAGCGCCGAACGGCAAAGGCTTGACCTGGCCCGTATGGACGCGCCCCGCCCGAACGCGGCGTCCGAACGGAAAGGAGCGATATGCGCAGAGTCATCGACTGGCCCTTCTTCGGGGCGACCCTTGTCGTGACCGGCCTATTCTGCTTCGAACTGGCCTCGCACGCCCACACCGCCCTGGCCTGGATCGTTCTGGTGCTGTCCGTCATCCCGCTCTACGCGACGGTCTACGAAGTCGGTTTCCTGTTCAAGGCCGCGCTGTTCCACCGGCACTGGACGCAGCCGCTCCGGCCGCGGCGCCGCGCCGAGCGGTCTCCGGGGATAGCCTTCCTGATCGCCTCCTACCAGGAGCCCTTCGACGTCGCGAAGATGACGTTCGACTGCGCCCGGGACGCGCAGTACGGCGGACCCCGCGAAATCATCGTCGTCGACAACTCGGGCGACACCGACTCGGAGGACTACCGGCGCTGGAAGTCCTACGTGGAATCGCACGACGGCCGAGACCCGCAGCTGCGCGTCCTCTTCCGCTACAACGAGAAGAAGGGCGGTCTCAAACCCGGCAACGTCGACCTGGCGCAGTCCCTGATCGCCGAGGCCGAGTACGTGGTCCTGCTGGACATCGACTCATCGCTGCCGCTCCACGGACCGCTCCTCGAAACCGCGGTCAACGAGTTCGAGTGCGACGAGAGACTCGGAGTCCTCCAGTTCGACACCATGGCGACCAACGATCACTTCAACGGCCTGACCGGCCCCGTGACCGTCGTTCAGAGCGCCATGCACGTCTCGCAGCTGATCCGGGGCTCCGGCGGATTCGCGATCTTCTACGGTCACAACGCCATGTGGCGGCGGTCGGTCCTGGAGGCCAGCGGCCCCTGGCTGGATCACTACCGGGGCACCGTGATGCTCTCCGAGGACCTGCTGAAGACGGTCGGCGCCTACGCCAACGGCCACACCAGCCGCTACCTGGACATGGCCACCGGCGAGTGGGTCCCCAGCTCCCTGCGCTCACTGGAGACCATGTACCGGCGCTGGGCCTACGGCACCTTCCAGGTCCTCTTCAAGCGCTTCCACCGGATCCTCACCACCAGGGGCTTCACCGTCCTGGAGAAGGTCGATCTGGTGCTGTCCATGGTCGGCTACGTGACGGGCGCCGTCTTCTTCCCGCTGAGCGTGCTCTGGTTCTTCTGCTTCCCGGTCGGCCATGCCGCGGCCCTCACCTGGTTCATGCTGCTCGCCCCGCCGCTCGCCTCCGCATGGCTCGTCTACGTCCGCTATACGAGACGGCTCAGATCACCGCTGGCCAGCCGGCTCTTCGACCTCTACGCGGGAGTCTTCGCCGTCAGGACCTTCACCCTGCTGGTGGGCATGCGGTCCGCAATGAACTTCCTGTTCGGCGTCAAGCAGGGCTGGCGGGTCACGGCAAAGGGCTTCGAGACCCGGCCCAGCATGGGGCAGGCGCTTCGGGACAACACCTTCGTCGCTGCCGTCGGCCTGGTCATCCTCATCGGTTGTCTGGTCAGCTGGGGCGTCCGGACCGGCTTCTCCGCCGGTGGTCTGCTCTCGTTCGCGCCGACCCTGTTCATCGCCGTCAACCTGCTGCTGTGCGTGCTCGTCTACGGCCGCCAGGCGCGCTCACCGGGAGGCACGCTGGAAGGCACCGGGATCGACGGCTTCATGCTCCGCAACTCCGTGCTCGACAAGGTTCCGCTGTTCCACGGGACCAACGCGAAGTTCCAGCACAACCTGGCGCTCGCGCTGGAACCCGTCTCCTACCCGGCGGGCGCGACGATCATCACCAAGGGCGAACCCGGCCACGCCCTGTACCTGGTGGCCGAAGGCGAGGTCGCCGTCAGCAACGGCCGGCAGCGGATCAGGAGTCTGCAGGAAGGGAGCTTCTTCGGCGAGCGCAGCCTGTTCCTCGACGAACCCCGGTCCGCGACGGTGACGGCGCAGACCCGCTGCGAACTCTTCCGCCTCGACAAGACGACCTTCATGGAGGTCCTGCGCGCCCAGCCGAAGGTGGCCCGCAGAGTCGTCCACCAGGCGGAAAGCTACATCCGTACCGACCTTCAGCGGGCCCTCACCGGCCCACCGGGCCACGAATAGGGCGACCGGCCCGGGACAGGAGGCACAGCACATGCAGGACAGACGTCCCCAGGTCCTGATCGTCGACGACGACCCCGTCAACCGCATGCTGCTCAGCCGGATGATGCAGCGGGAGGGCTACACGACCGTCGAAGCCGTAAACGGCAGGGAGGGGTTGGCGTACCTGGAGACGTCGGCCGTCGACATGGTCTTCCTGGACATCGAGATGCCGGAAGCGACCGGCTTCGACGTTCTCCGGGGCATCCGGTCCACGCCGCGGACGGCCGACCTGCCGGTCGTGATGGTCTCGGGACTCGACGACATGGACAGTGTCGTCCGGGCCATCGAGCTCGGTGCCGACGACTACGTCACCAAGCCGATCAGCCGGACGCTCCTGCAGGCCAGGAGCCGCGCCATCCTGGAGCGCAAGTACTTGCGGGACCGGGAGTTCGCGAGGATGCGGTCGATGCTCTGCCGATTCGTGCCCGAGAAGGTCGCCGACGACCTGCTGGCCGATCCCGACGGTTCACAGTGGCTGGAGGGCCGCAAAGGCGTCGTGACGGTCATGTTCGGCGACCTGCGCTCGTTCACGACCTGGGCCGAGCAGAGCACGCCGGAAGCGGTGACCGGAGTCCTGAACACCTACCTCGGGGCGATGAGCGACGTCATCCTGGACTACGGCGGGACACTGGTGAGCTACATGGGGGACGGGTTCATGGCCGTCTTCGGCGCCCCGGTCACCAACGACCACCATGCCGACCTCGCCCTGGCCGCGGCGCGCAGCATGGCCTGCGACGCCCTCGGCGAGTTCAACCGCTGGGTGACGCAGAGCGGTTACGGCCCGGGGTTCAGGATGGGCATCGGCCTCAACTCCGGTCTGGTCATGGCGGGCAACGTCGGGTCGCAGCGGCGCATCGAATACACGGTGGTCGGCGACACCGTCAACACGGCGGCGCGGATCGAGCAGGCGACGAAGGACCACAGCCGCGCCATCCTCATCTCGGACGCCACCCGTGCGGCGCTCGCCGCCATGCCGCCGGATCTGGAGCCCGTCGGCGAGATCACGCTGCGCGGCAAGGCCAATCCGACGACGCTGTGGACGGTCGGGTAGGAGCCGGACCGGTCGGCACCTCGGGGGATCGAGGCACGGATGGCTGCCCTCTCAGTCCTTTCCGCTCCGGCGGACGGCACCGCACCATGAAGTCCCACTCACGGCCTCCGCAGGAGAGGGACCCATGGCCACATCAGTTCGCAGGGCCGTCGTCCCGGCCGCCGGGATCGGATCCCGTCCGCGCGGGGCGGCACACCGGGTAGGGGGTGGCCGGTGACGTACCGGCCCGTGGAGGAGTACGGGATCATCGGGGACATGCACTCGGCGGCACTCGTCGGGACGGACGGATCGATCGACTGGTACTGCCTCCCCAGATTCGACTCGCCCAGCGTCTTCGCCAGGATCCTCGACGACGAGAAGGGGGGCTACTTCAGGATCTCCGTCCCCGGCTGCCTCCGTCGGCAGCAGATGTACCTGCCGGACACCTGCGTCCTGGTCACGCGGTTCCTGAGTGACTCCGGCGTCGGGGAGGTGATCGACTTCATGCCGGTGGACCCGGGCCGCGCCGGCCCCGGATCCCACCAGATCGTCCGTGTCGCGAAGTCGATCAGGGGAAGCACCGAGTTCCGCCTCGACTGCATGCCGGCCTTCAACTTCGCGCGTGACCCGCACACCGTCGAGATCAGCGGCCCGGGGGCGCTGTTCCGCTCCGACGGCATGTCCTTCACCCTGCGCAGCAGGTTCCCGCTGGCCCGTCATCTGAACGGCGTCTCGGCTTCCTTCACCCTCGGGGAGGGGGAATCGACGACCTTCCTCCTGGGTGAAGGCGCCGACCTGCAACAGACGGCCGCCGAGTCCAGGATCGTCGGCGACGACCTGTTGCGTGAGACGGTGACGTTCTGGAAGAGGTGGCTCGGGCAGTGCACCTACCGGGGGCGCTGGCGCGAGATGGTCAACCGGTCGATCCTCACCCTGAAGCTCCTCACCTACGATCCCACCGGCGCGATCGTGGCGGCGCCCACCACCAGCCTGCCGGAGGAGCTCGGCGGGCCCCGCAACTGGGACTACCGCTACACCTGGATGCGGGACGCGGCCCTGACCCTCATCGCGTTCATGCAGCTGGGCTTCACCGGTGAGGCGGAGAAGTTCATGGCCTGGCTGGAGGAGCGGGCCGTCGAGGACGCCACCTCGAAGGCGCCGCTGCAGCTGATGTACCGGGTGGACGGGACACGGGACCTGACCGAGACGCACCTGGACCACCTCGACGGGTACCGCGGCTCGCGGCCGGTGCGTGTCGGGAACCTCGCGGTCGACCAGCTCCAGCTGGACATCTACGGTGAGCTCCTCGCAGCCGTCGAGATCTACGACCGCGATGCCAAGAAGATCTCCTACGACCTGTGGACGCACCTCGTCCGGATGCTCGACTGGGTCGCCGACAACTGGCGCCGGTCCGACGAAGGCATCTGGGAGATCCGCGGCGGACGCCATCACTTCGTCTACTCCAAGGTCCAGTGCTGGGTGGCCCTCGACCGGGGCCTGCGGATCGCCGACCGCAGAAGCTTCCCCCTCGACCGGAGCAGGATCCAGCGGGAACGGGATCTCATCTTCGAAGCGGTCATGCAGGAGGGCTACCGGCCCGACCGGGGATCCTTCGTCCAGCACTTCGCCACCGACGCCCTGGACGCCAGCATCCTCACACTGCCCATCGTGGGATTCGTCGCACCGAGCGACCCACGCATGCTGGGCACCCTCGCACGGATCCGCCGCGAACTGTCCTCGGACAGCCTGGTCTACCGCTACAGCGTGCGGCACGCCGCCGCCGACGGCATCGACTGCGGCGAGGGGACGTTCAACATCTGCACCTTCTGGCTGGTCGAGGCGCTGGCGAGAGCCGGTGAGGTGGAGGAGGCACGGTTCATCTTCGAGAAGATGCTCACCTACGCCAACCACGTCGGCCTCTTCGGCGAGGAGACCTCCCCGTCCGGCGAGGTCGCCGGGAACTACCCGCAGGCCTTCACCCATCTCAGTCTGATCAATGCGGCGTTCGCCCTCAACGAGGCGCTGGGTGGTGATGTGTGATGGCGGGATCCGGCAGATACCTCGGGAGACCGGCGCGTCACTGGAACGAGCTGCTGTCGAGCCCCGACCCCCTCGCCCGCAGACTGGCCTGCCACGCCCTGGGCCAGTGCGGGGCCCTCGGCGAGGACGTGGTAGCCACACTGCGCGCGACCGCGGCGGACGACCCCGAGGGCTACGTCAGGGTCTGGGCCGCCGCATCGCTGGCCCGGCACGATCCGGGTGACGGAACCGCGCGGAGCGCCCTCCTCCGGGAGTGCGGCGATCCCGCGGACTTCGTCAGGAGCCTGGCCGTGTGGATGCTGGGACGGCTCGACCTGCCCACCGCCGACGGCGAGGTCGACGCGGTCGTCCGTCGTCTGCTGGACGACAGCGCCCCCAGTGTGCGGGCGGAAGCCGCGATAGCCTGCGACCGGCTCGCCGCAGATTCTTCTCGGCAGAACCGGTGAACCACAGTCACCCGCGAGAATGGCCGAAATGGGCCCCGACCCGGGACTGTGATGCCGTCACACAATGCCCGTTCGAGCGGCCGGTAGGGCCTGTTCTGCTGCACGGCTGCCGCCGTATTCGCCCGATCGATATTCCCGTTCGACCGGAACTCCTCAAAGCCCCGCTCAAGTTGGCAGTTCCGGCTGGGTCAGGCCGACGAACGCTTGGCATGTTGTCAATTGCCATTGCAGATCGGCCGGGAGAGACTGGAGCTCATCAACTTCCTCCCTAGATTGGGGTCGAACCATGAAGGATCGCGAAGAGAGCAAGGAAATCCAGAAGTCTGTCGATATGCAGCCGGATCTCGCGCCGGAGGAAGGATCTGCTGAGGATGTGAAGGGTGGCAGTAATAGGGCGGTGGACTCGCCGGGGTCAATCCCTAAGCTGCCGAAGGGACCCTTCCCTCATCTGCCGTAGCTCCAACAGCAGTGGCGCCGTCGGCGGCCGGTGAGCCGGACGATGGTTCGTTCGACGGCTCGACCGTGCCCTCCCCGGAGTCCGGAGGGCATGGTGCCGTTGGGGGGCATGCGTGTCTGGGGGGATGGAACGGGTCCGTGGCTGAGAGGGGCGCACGTGGGACCTGAAGTACTCCGCCACAGGGCATTCACGATCATCGACGGCCGGACGTTCACCTGGGCCGACCTCGTCGCGGCCGCGCAGGTCTGGGGCGAGTGGGGCGAGGCGGAAGGAGCGGCGGGTGCGGCGTTGCGGGCGGTCGGGCACGCTCGTGCGGTCGGTGTGAGCCTCGGGGAGGCGAGGTTCGACGAAGGAGCACGCCGGTTCCGCTACGAGCGCCGGCTGCTCTCCGCCGACGAGCTCCACGGCTGGCTCGCGCTTCGCGGGCTGGACGTGCCGAGCTGGCTCGACTACATCCGCGGCACGGTGCTGTCCGACGAGCGGGCGGCCAGGGAGACGGACGCCGGTCCCGATGAGATCCGGCGGGCGACCTGGACCCATGCCGTGTGCTCCGGCGCGCTCGAGCGGGTGGGACGGCGGCTGGCCGCGTACCTGGCGGTGGCGGACGTAGTCGGCCTTCCTGCGGTGCAGGCCCCGCTGCGCGGGGATGTACTGGCCCCGCTCGAGCTCGCGTACGCGCGGTTCTCGTCCCGCATCGACGACACCGAGGCCCGGCGTGAGCTCGAACGGCGCCAGGTGGAGTGGACCCGGGTGCACGTGCGGCAGCTGACGTGCAAGGGCGAGCACGTCGCCCGGGAGGCGGCTCTGTGCGTGAGGATGGACGGACGGCCCCTCGAAGACGTGGCGATCGAAGCGGGAGCCTCGATCGAGCGTCGGCGGGTCGAGCTCCGGCACGTCGATGAGCCACTGCGCTCGAAGCTGCTCGGCGCGCGTGTGGGGCAGCTGCTCGGGCCGCTTCCGTACGGGCCGGATCACCTGCTCGTCGAGGTGCTCGAGAAGCATCCGCCCTCGTTCGACGACCCGGAGCTGGCGCAGCGCGCTCGCGAGTGCGCTCTGGAGCGCGCCCGGCTGGGCGAGGTCGCCGAGCGGGTGGTCTTCGATGAGCTCCCCTAGCGAGGCGCGTGCCGCACGCGG
This sequence comes from Kitasatospora sp. NPDC048540, assembly GCF_040651175.1. Classification (NCBI taxonomy): domain Bacteria; kingdom Bacillati; phylum Actinomycetota; class Actinomycetes; order Kitasatosporales; family Streptomycetaceae; genus Kitasatospora; species Kitasatospora sp. NPDC048540. Next base: position 23,897 of record NZ_JBEZIR010000053.1, on the reverse strand, counting down.
GCCGCTGGGTGGGATCCCGCTGCTCGCGAACCTGGCACCGGAGGTGCGCGAACTCGTGGCGGACAGCTTCGAGCCGGTCAGGTTCGGGTTCGGAGCCGTGATCGTGCGCGAGGGTGACCCGGCCGACGGCTACTGGGTGCTCGCCGAGGGGACCGCCCGCGCGGTCAAGCGGGGCGAGCACGGTGAAGAGGTGCCGTTGAACACCCTCGGGCCGGGTGATTCGTTCGGCGAGGTCTCACTGCTGGAGAACACCACGCGCTCCTCGACGATCAGGGCGAGCAGCGAGGTCAGCGCTCTGCGGCTCGACAGTTCGGTGTTCGCCGCGCTGGTGCGTGCCCATCCGTCGGTGCGGACCGGGCTCGAACAGCAGGTTCGCGAGCACCGCGTGCGCGACCTGCTGCGCGTCCACCACGTGTTCGCCGACCTCTCCGTCACCGCGCTCGGCCGCCTGATAGCGAGGCTCCGTCCGCTGAGGTTCTCCGCGGGTGAGGCCGTCGTCAGGCAGGGTGACCCGCCCGGCGGGATGTACGTCGTCCTCGACGGCGTGCTGCGCGTGCGGATGGAGCAGTCCGGCGAGGAGCGCGAGGCGGGCCTGCTGCGGACGGGGGACGTCTTCGGAGAGGTCTCGCTGTTCGATTCGGTCCCCCGTACCGCGACCGTGGAGGCGACCGGCGACGTCGAGCTGCTCGAACTCGAACCCGCCGTGTTCGGCGAGTTGCTCGTGGAGTTGCCCGAGTTCCGGGAGCGGGTCGCCGAGCAGGTCGCCGGCCGTCACTATCGCGACCGGGCGAGGGTGCCGCCCGACTTCTCGGAGGAGTTGCTGCCGGCCGGGACGACGGAACAGCGGCAGCGGGCCGAGGGCTCCGGGCCGGATGTCGAGGTGGACGAGCAGCATGACCTGGAGGACCGGTTCACCCGGCCCGAGCGGCGGATCAGGCGCTTCCCGCATGTCTGGCAGATCGACGAGGCCGACTGCGGGGCCGCCTGTCTCGCCATGGTCTGCCGGTACTTCGGGCGCAAGGTGCGCCTCGGCGCCGTGCGCGACGCGGTCCGGACCGGGCCCGACGGCACCAGCCTGAACGGCCTCGCGCACGGCGCCGAGGCCCTGGGGCTGACGAGCGCCACCCTGAAGGCCTCCAAGACCCGCCTGGATCAGCTGCCGCTGCCGGCGGTCGTCCACTACCGGGGCAACCACTGGGTCGTGCTGTACGACAGCAACGCCAAGTACGCCCGGATCGCCGACCCCGCGGTCGGTCTCCGCCGGGTCCGGATGGAGGAGTTCCTCGAGAACTGGTCGGGGTTCGCCGCACTGTTCGCGCCCGGCGAGGGGTTCCGGGAGCAGCCGGAGGCGCAACCGAGCGCGCGCTGGTTCCTGCAGTTGTTCGGGCCGCACCGGGGGACCCTGCTGCGGGCGCTGGGCCTGTCGTTCGTCGGTGCCGCGACGCGGTTGTTCATCCCCGTCCTGTCGGCGGTGGTCGTCGACCGTGTGCTCGCCGACCGGGACTACGGGTTGCTGAACATGATCGTCCTCGGGATGCTCGCGGCGATCGTGGTCGCGACCGCCGCCACGGTCGTCCAGCGCTACATCCTGAGTCGGATGACCGTCCGGATCGACACGGCCGCGCTCGACTTCCTGACCGGGCGGCTGCTGGCGCTGCCGATGAGCTACTTCAATTCGCGCCGGATCGGGGACATCGGGAGGCGTCTGGACGGCGTGCGGCAGGTGCGGCAGCTGATCGTCCAAACCGGCGTGGAGGCCCTGACCGCGGCGACCCAGGTCATCGCGGCCCTGGCGCTGATGTTCGTGTTCAACCCTGTGCTGGCGCTCGTCTACGCCGCCGGTGTGCCCGTGTACGCCGGTCTGATGCGGTACTCCACCCGCCGTATCAAGCCCCTGTTCGACAGCCTCGAGGAGTCGTACGGCCGGTACCAGTCACGCCAGATCGACGCGATCAGGGGCATCGAGACCGTCAAGGCGATGGGCGCCGAACAGGCGCTGCGGGGGCTGATGCTCACGCAGTTCAAGGAGTTGGCGCGCCGGCTGTTCAGGGCCGACTTCACGATGATGCTCTACGAGGGCTCGGTCCAGCTCGTGTCGTTCGTCTCGCTGGCGCTGTTCCTGTGGATCGGCGCACTCGAGGTGCTCAACGGCGGCCTCACCATCGGCGGCCTGGTGTCCTTCAACTCGCTCGTGCTGCTCGCCAACGGGCCGATCGTGTTCCTGGTGGCGCTGTGGGACCAGCTGCAGTACTCGGGCATCCTGCTCGGTCGTCTGACCGACATCACCGAACACGAGCCCGAACAGGGCGAGGACCACAGCCGCCTGCGGGCGGTGCCGGTGCTGGACGGGCGGATCAGGTTCCACGACGTCGGCTTCAGCTACGGCGGGCCGGGGGGTCCGCCGATCCTGGAGCACGTCGATCTCGACGTCAGGCCCGGTCAGACCGTCGCGATCGTCGGTCGCAGCGGTTCCGGCAAGACGACCCTGATCAAGTGCCTCGCCGGTCTCCTCGAACCGACGAGCGGCACGATCACCTACGACGAGACCGACCTGTACGAGCTGGACCACCGCGACCTACGGCGCCACATCGGCTTCGTACTCCAGGAGAACCACCTGTTCGAGGACACGATCGCCCGGAACATCGCCTTCGGCCAGGACGAGCCGGACATGGATCGGGTCGCCTGGGCGGCACGCATCGCGGCCGCCCACGACTTCATCCAACGGCTGCCGCTCGGCTACGAGACGAAGATCGGGGAGAGCGGTCTGCTGCTCTCCGGCGGTCAGCGCCAGCGCATCGCGATCGCTCGCGCGGTCTACCCGCGCCCACCGGTGTTGATCTTCGATGAGGCGACCAGCTCGCTCGACAGCGAGTCCGAGCACGCCGTCCAGGACAACATGGCCAGGCTGTTCGAGGGCCGCGCCTCGATCGTCATCGCCCACCGGCTCTCGACGGTACGCAATGCCGATCGGATCGTCGTGCTCGAACAGGGCCGCGTGGTCGAGCAGGGCACCCATGACGAGCTGATGGCCAATCAGGGGCTCTACTACTACCTCCTGAGCCAGCAACTGGGGCTGTAGCGGCACCCGGGCCGGCTCACGGTCTTCACGACGGCAGGTGACGGCGGCGGGCACCGGCCCGGGACGAGTCAGTGCTTCGGGTTCTTCTCCTCCCAGTCCCTCAGCGCGAGGTAGACGGCCTCAACCCTGGCGGAGATTCGTTCGATCTCCGCCTTCTGGCCGGTCAGCTTGTTCCAGATATCCCTTGCCCGGGACTCGGCGAAAGTGCCGCCATTAGGAGCCTTGGCAGCCATTGAATATATCGACGAAGCATTGTTGACAGCCGGGTCGATGAGGCTCGACGCCATCGCCAGAAACCCCCAGAACGATCCGGCCCCTCCGCTGGATGCACCACTGAGGATGAACTCCAGCCAGACGGTTCGAACATTCATAGACCTGCCGATGTTCTTCAGGTTCTCATATTCGAGGGTAGCCTCTTCGAGCATTCCCAGCGCGGTCTCGACCCTGTCGACGACCTCATCGATGGACTCGTACATGTACCCCAGAACACTGGCCGCTTCGAGGACCTCGGGCGACCCTTGGCGCGTGATTCTGTCATTACCGCTCTCGGGCATGCCGAACGCCGACCACAGGTCTTCCTCGATGTTCTCCCGGACAGATGTCACCGAGTTCAGCTTGTCGCGAGCCAGCTGGAGCGACCGCCTCTCGGTGACCAGGTCATCCATTATCTTATACATGCCAACGTAGTCAATTTCCACCGACGCCACCTGCACGCTTTCCCTTGGGGTCAAATTCTCGGATAATCCACGTTCGACACAGACTATCGCTCCCGCGTGACCCGGGATCATCGTCGGCGCGTATCCTATCGAGCAGTTCCATTGCCTCGATGGGCTGCCCGCTCGGGCACATTCCCGGCCGTGATGTGCGCCGGAATCAGGCCGTCAGCGACCGGGCCGGTCCGCCGCCGGTGCGGTTGAGCAGAGTGGTGAACACGGCGGCGACCATGAGGCCCGCTCCGTAGAAGGCCTCCTGGACCCAGCCGGTGTAGCCGAGAAGCTGCAGCCCGATGATTCCGGTCGCCATGAAGTAGACGCCCAGGAGCGTACCCATGGGATTGAACCTGCCGGGATCGACCACGGCGGTACCCAGGAACGCGGCCGCGAACGCCGGCAGCAGGTACGCGGGGCTGCCACTGGGGTCGAAGCCGCCCACCGTGCCGACCAGGACGACACCGGACAGGCCGGCGATCACGCTGCCGAGCGTGTAGCCCGTGGCGCGCAGCGCCCCCACGTTGACGCCGGCCAGCCGGGCCACCTCCCGGTTCGATCTGACGAACACGATGCTGCGTCCCAGCGGGGTCCAGGTCAGCACATAGGTCATGGCCGCGCACAGGACGAGGCAGTAGAAGAACGACAGCGGCAGTCCCGCGATCTTCGTCGTCACGAGGTGGGACAGCCGCTTGTCCTGGAGGGACACCGCACCGGACGGTGACAGGGCTTCGGCGAGCCCGAGGTAGAGGCTTCCGCTGCCGAGTGTGACGATCAACGACGGGACGCCGAGGCGGACGACGAGGAGGGCGTTGAGCACACCGCACAGTCCGCTCGCCGCGATGGCGACCGCGCAGGCCGTCCAGACGTCGGTCCGCTCGGCCACCACCGGGACGAGCGTCGCGGCGAGGCCCATCACGGAGGCGGAGGACAGGTCGAACTCGCCGACCAGCAGCGGGCACAGGACCGCGACGGAGAGGAACAGCAGCGACGACTGCGTGCCCACGATGGTCTGCAGGGTCGAGAGGGCGAGGAACCGGTCGGGGATAAGACAGCCGTAAACGATGATCATGAGAGCCCAGATGGCCAGCAGGCCGTAGCGTGCCGCGAGACCGCCCATCTTGATCGACAGCCCGTTCGCGGCCGGACCCCGGTCCGGTCCGGACCGGGCGGCGCCGTCGACGCGGTCCGCGGCGCGGGGGCTGCGCGCCATCAGGTGGTCTCCTGTGCCGTGGATCCGGTGGAGTGCAGCCGTTCCAGGGCGGCCTCGACGTCACCGGGCGCGTCGAGCTGGGTCAGCCCGCCGTCATCGGGACGGTGGACCAGCACCCGGTCGCAGAGCCTCGCCAGGATCTCGGGCTCGCCGCTGACGACCAGTACGGAGGTCCCGGCGTCGGCCACCTTGCGCAGGGCCCGCAGGATGTCGCTGCGCGCCCCCACGTCGACGCCCTGGGTCGGCTCGTGGAGGATCAGCAGCTCGGGCGTCGTGGCGAACCACTTTGCGAGCAGCACCTTCTGCTGGTTGCCGCCGCTGAGCATGCCGACCGTGAAGCGGTCGGGGTTCGCCGGGCGGATGTCGAGCCCCTGCAGGGCCTGCGTACTGAGGTCGCTCTGCCGCTTGAGGCTGAAGAATCCCGGGCGGCCGCGGCCGTGCAGTGAGGGAAGGCAGATGTTGTCGCGGACGTCGATGTCATAGGCCAGTCCTTCGAGGTCGCGGCGCTCCGGGACGAGGACCACGCCCGCTCGCAGGCAGGCCCGCACGTTCGCCCGGGTCAGGTCCAGTCGCCGGTCCCCGACGGTCAGCTCGCCGCTGCGCGCCCTGATCGCCCCTGCCAGCAGACGCGGGATGTCCTCGAACCCGCTTCCGGGCACCCCGCCGACCCCGACGATCTCTCCCCGGCCCACCGTCAGTGCGACCCCGTGGATCCGGCCGCCGTCGAGCGCAGCCACCCGGACCTGTGCGGCCCCGGGTGTGCCGGGCGCCACGGTCCGCTCCGGCGGATCGGTGGCCAGGACGTCGCGCCGCCCCAGCATCAAGTGCGCGAGCTCGGCTTCCGTCAGACCGGCCGTCGGCCGGCCGGTCGCGACGAGCCGGCCGTCGCGCAGCACGCTGATACGGTCCGCCGTGCGCAGCAGTTCGGGCAGGCTGTGGCTCACCAGCAGCACCGAGCCGCCTTCCTCGGAGATCCTGTGGAGGAAGGCGTGGATGTGCTCCCGGTCGGGTCCGGTGAAGGCCCGGGTGGACTCGTCCAGGACCAGCAGGCCGCTGCCGGGGCGGTGGTCGCGGACCGCTCGTGCCGTCGCGACCGCGGCCTGGTGTGCGGCGGGCAGCGAAGCGACCCGCCGGCACGGGTCGGCGCGGACGCCGAGGCGGGCCAGAGCCTGCTCGGCAAGACGGTCGCGGGCAGCGCGGTCGATGCTTCTGGTCCAGCGCCGGACCGGGAAGCCTCCGACACAGATGTTGTCGGCGACGCTCAGTTCGTCCAGCAGTCCGAGGTCCTGGTGCACGACGCCGAGGCCGGCCGCGTGGGCCTGGCCGGGACGGACCGGGAGGCGGAGGGGGTGGCCGTCGAGCTTGATGCAGGCGCCGGGGTCCGGCGCGTGGACGCCGGCGAGGATCTTCACCAGTGTCGACTTGCCGGACCCGTTGTGTCCGGCGAGCCCGTGGATCTCACCGGGTGCGATGTCGAGGTGGACGTCCTGCAGGACCCGCACCGAGGCGAAGGTCTTGGACAGGCCGCGCACTTCGAGTCTCAGGGCGGGGGCGCCGGGAGCAGCGGCCATCAGGACAGTCCCCAGGCCCGGTGGAAGGTGTCCTGGTAGGCGTCCGTGCCGTACCAGACGTTGGTCGCGTACGCCTGGTCGGTCAGTGTCAGCGTGTTGATGTTGTCCTTGGTGAAGACCCGTGGCGGGGTCGATACCGCTGCCACCGGCTTTCCGGCCAGCATCCGCAGGACTCCGTCGGCGTAGGACCAGCCGATGTGGACGGGGCTCAGGCCCACGTCGATCGGCTGGTCCCCGGCCTTCACCCGCTGGAGTGCGTCGAGGTTGCCGCTGACCGAGACCAGTTGGACCTTGTCCGAGAAGCCCGCGGCCTGGATGCCCTGGATGGTGGCGTTGGCGCCCGAGTCGAGTTCGACCACCACGTGGTCGGTGTCCGGGTACTGCAGGAGCGCGGCGCTGACCCGTGAGGGCAGTTTGGCGATCTCGGCGGTGGCGTAGTCGACCGAGTTGACGGTGCAGCCCGCGCATTGCCGGGCGAGGTAGTCCTTGGCGTCCTTGGCGATGTTCCGGGTCAGCGAGGAGTTGGTGATCCCGATGTAGAGGATCTTGGCCTTGCCGGCGCTGCCGGAGACGACCGATTCCAGCGCGAGGTGTTCCGCGTGCACGAAGGACGGCGTCGCGTCGTAGAAGGCCAGCTGCGGGGATGACGTGCGTCCTCCGCTCGGGGCTTCGCCTGCGACCAGCACCTTGATGTTGTTGGACACCAGGCCGTCGAAGGCCGTCGGTACGAGTGAGTAGTCGATGAAGCCCGTGACCACGGCGTCGGCGTGCTGGGCGACGGCCTGGGACATGCATGCGGATATCGTGTCGGGCAGCAGGCGTCCGTCGCAGACGTGCATCTCGACGCCGGCGGTGGCGAGCGCCGAATCCATCGCGGAGCCGACGGCGTTCGCGATCGGGATGCTGGATCCGATGGGGATGTACCAGACGGATTTGCCTTTCAGGGCCGCGACTCCGCCGTCCAGCGGCGGGACGGCCGGGTACTCCGTGATGGGTTTGGCGTTGCGGGCCAGGTCTGCGGTCATCTCGGCGGCCGACAGGCTCGTGCCGGCCGAGCCGGATCCTCCCGCCTGGCCGGAACCCCCGCTCTGGCATCCGCCGACGGCGAGGAGGGCGCAGAGAACGCCGGCCGGGAGAAGCATCCTGCCGTGCTTGCCGTTGGTCCGAAGGAGCCGCCGCATCGTCACTCTCCACGCCTCTTGTGCTTCCCCCGCGTTATCAAGGGGTGATGAGTACTGTGACGCACATCACCCCGCGAGTTCGGCGCGATCGTGCACCCCGGGGGGCAGTGTCTGTGGGGACCGCGAACTACCCGACCGGTGAATGCGGACCCGGGGCCCGCACCTCAGACTTGGGGGCAGCAGAACGGCTGGTGGCGCGCCGAGCCACCGGAACCCGAGGTCGGCCCGGGCCCGCCGACGACCTCGTGGAGAATCCATGGCCACCCCGGAACCCGTCATCGCCCCCGAAGCGATCAGGATGCTCGCCGACGCACTCGACACCGAGTCCGCCATCGACCTGGTGGACGCCTTCCTGGGTGAGCTCACCACTCTCGTCGAGGAGATCCAGCAGGGTGTCCGGCATGCGGATGCGGACTCCGCGCGCCGGGCAGCCCACACCCTGAAATCCAACTGCCGCACCTTCGGGCTGGAGCACCTGGCCTCGCTGTGCGCGGAGCTGGAGGTGCTCGCCACGTCCGGGGATGTGGCCCAGCCACGTGTGGGTGCGCTGGCCCGGCAGATCCTGGCGTACCGTCCGACCGCCAGGTCCGCTCTCGAGGAGCAGCGAGCCGCCCTGGCCGCAGAGCTCGGCCCGCCTGCCCGTGGAGGCGCTTGACGCAGGCTGGTCGTCTGCCGGACCTCACGGCCTCCGCACCGGGTCGGCGTGTACGGCTGCGGCCCGGTCCGGGCACGACGAGGCTCCCGGCAGTCGGCGAGGTCGGTCGTGACCTCGGCTGCCGGGAGCCTCGTAGCCGTGCGGTGGCGGGCTCAGCAGGGGAAGGTGCCGCTGTAGAGGGCGTGCCCGTAGGAGGTGCTCCCGGGGCCGAAGCCGTAGATGCCGTCGTCGGACCAGACCGCCTCGCGGGAGCCGTCGGCACAGGTCGAGGTCGGCGCGAGCGCGAATCCCTCCAGGTTGTCGGCCGGCATGACGGCCGGGTTGGTGTAGGTGACGTCCGGGACGATCGCACCGGCGGCGTTGATCTTCATGAAGGTGTGCGTCTCGCCGCAGGTGTTGTCGCAGCTCGCGACGAGGCGCTGGGTGCCGGCGTCGAACATCACGTCCGTCACGGAGACCTTGCCGGTCGCGATCGCGCCGAAGGTGGTGAACGTGCCGTCGGAGTTCAGGCCGTACACGTGCAGGGTGCCGTCCCACTCCAGGCCTGCGAAGAACAGGCCCGATCCGTGCAGCGGGTAGGCGGCCGGGTCGTAGGCGGCGCCGGTGAGCGGGTCGGTCCAGTGGTTCGCGGTCAGCCAGCCGTCGGGCACGTAGCCGACGCCCTCGAAGCCCAGGTTGGCGTCGTCCTTGCTACCGGTGTCGAGCTGGGGGAACTGCGAGGTCATGTCCCACTGGCGGACCGGAGTGAGGGTCGATCCGGTGGCAGCCGGGTCGAACTCCATGACGGTGTCCTTGGGAGCCGTGTTGTCGGTGTTGTCCCGCTCGGAGGTCACGTAGATGTGGCCGTTGCCGCCGACCGTCAGTCCTTCGGCGTCGGGCTGGCCGGAGCCGCCCGCGAAGCGGATCTGCTTGCCGGTCGCACTCCACGAGGGGTCCGGGATCCATGTGCTGCCGCTCTTGACCAGCTTGTAGAGCCAGTTCTTGTTCTTGGCGGCCCACAGCACCGACGGGGTCGCCGGGTCGAATGCCAGGCCACTCACGTCGCGTCCCTCGGGGCCGGTGGACGTGGTGAAGGCGCAGACGTCGTCGGCGATGGTGACGTCCAGGCCGCCCGGCCACGCCGCCGTGCCCGCCGGGGCGCTACCGGTACCGGTGGCGGCCTCGGGGGTGCAGCCGCCGGTGAGCGAGCCGCCGCCGCCCAGCAGGTGGCCGGTCTGCCCGCCACCGCCACCGCTGCCGCCGCCCGAGCAGGAGTTCGCGCTGCCGGGCGTCGCGGTCACGGAGGTCCGAAACCAGCCGGTGCCGTCGGCACAGCGCTCGTCCGACGGCTTGGCACCGTCGGTCGTCCAGGTCACCGAGTCGACGGTGTTGCCGCTGCCGTCGAGGAGCAGGAGCGAGTCGTTGTCGCCCAGGCCGAGGGCGGAGCCGAACGTGAGGTAGCCGCCCGCGGGGATGCTGCCGGCGCTCGGTGAGGAGGAGGAGATCGAGACCGGGGAGTGGCCGGTGTCGCCGTCGACGTACTTCCACGACCCGATGCCGACCGCGCTCGTACCGCCGTTGTACAGCTCCACGGTGTCGGCGCCGTTCGAGGTGACCTCGTTGATCCGCACCCGGCTCGCCGCCGGTGGCGACGCCGGGCAGCCGGCGCTGTTCGGGGCGCCGAAGGTGGTCGCCGCGGTGGTGGTCACCCATGTCCCCGTGCCGTCGCCGCCGCAGCGCGCCATCGCCGGCTTCGCCTTGTCGGTGGCCCACTCGACGCGGTCGACCAGTGTGCCGCCGGCGGTGTAGATCACCAGCTTGTCCGCGTCGCCGAGGCCTTTGGGCGAGTTGAAGGTGACGAAGCCGCCGGCCGGGATCGTGGTGGCGGACGGGCTGAACGACTGGGGTGAGAAGCCGTCGTCGGACATCTTCCAGCCGCTGATGCTCACCGCGGTCGAGCCGGCGTTGTACAGCTCGACCGTGTCGTTGTTCGAGGAGGTGACCTCGTTGATCCGAACGTTCTGGTAGCCGGTGGGGTTTGCGGCGGCCGCGGGCTGTGCGGCGACCATCCCTGTGAGGACGAGCCCTGAGAACGTCAGAGCCCCGGCGCACACCGAGGCGACGCCGGTACGCGAGAGTGAGGTAGGCACGGAGCGCAACTCTGCTGGTGAGACCTTGAAACGGCGTGTACGGCGGCTGAATGCGACCTGCTGGCCACCGGAACGCCGGGCGTACGTCACCACCATGCAGCGCGTGGGCACCCTCGAAGTCGCCGCGGCACACCGGGTGGTGTCTGCACCTTCGGACCCGTCCGGCCGCCTCCGCCGTCACCCGGCCCGGTGGTTACCATGGAGCCACCGGGCGATCCGCAGCATGGATCCGGGCCGGGTCCGGCTCACGGAGGAGGCCGATCCACATGGCCGACGTCCAGCGCTTCGCAATCACCGTCCCCAGCGCCCCCGGAACCCATGCCGCCCCGGAAGTGATCACCGTCCACACCACCGGTGCCCTCGGCGACGGGGGCGGACTCATCTGCGCGGATGCCGCCGGGAGCCTGACGGTGGAGATCACCGGAGAGACAGCGCTGGTCCTGACGCCCTCCGGCGGTCAGCACCGGTGCCTGCATGCCGTACTCCTGCCCTGACCGGCCCGCGCGGTGGAGTCGCGGTGGCAGGCCCCGGTCTGACGCAGGATCGGTGCGCGATCGGCGGGACCGCGGCGGGTGGCGGCCCTGCCGATGCCCGTCCGCGTCGCCGGCCGGCGACGCGGACGGGCGTGTCTCAGCTGAACTCGCCGTCGGTCCGCAGCTGCAGCCGGACGTTGGTGTCGGCCGTGCCGTTGTTGGTGACGCAGGCCGTGTAGTAGCCGGGGCCGGGGAAGGTGCCGTAGCTGCTGCGCAGTTCGGCGGCCCAGGCGCTGACCAGACCGGTCGATCCGGTTCCGGGCACCGTGACACCGTTGTACTGGATCTTGAACTTGGCGCCCTGTCCGGTGGCCTGCCCGTCCCCGCGGACCTGGTACCCCGCGTACTGCTGCACGCAGCGCTGCTCACCGGGGTGGAGGGTGCCGCCGTAGAACTGGTTGGCGGAGGCGGTACCGGCGGTGGCCAGCAGGGCCAGCGAGCTGGCCGCCGCCACGGTGAGTGCGGTGGCGATGCGCGTGCTGCGCCGGCGGGCGTGGGTGAGTGCCATGAGATGTCCTCTCCGATGCTTCCGTGACCCTGGAACTCCGCGCGCGGCCTGTCGGCGCGAGATCGTCGGGCCTGTCCGGTGCCGGTCGGCCCGTGGGCCTTGCGACGTCCTGAAGGTATCGACGGGCTCCATCCACCTGACAGTCCATCATCTGCCCGGTTCCAGGCCGTTTCCCGCTCACGGCGCTCACCGGCCGACCACCCGGGACAAGATCGCGGAGCCGCCGCGCCGGCCCCGGCGGCCGCCGGCGGGTCCCCCGTGCAACGGCCGGAACCTCCGAGGCCCACGAGGGCGGGTGTGCGCCCGCGCGCCGGTTGACTCCCCTCCGCGCGCCCCCGGAGACTGGCTGCGGTCTTTGCCGGAGCTGCGGTCATGTGCCGGATGGGGCGGGGTGAGGTGTTGGCGGAACGGCTGGCCGACCGGCTGGTGAACGGGCGTGACCGGGGGTTCGTGGGCCGACGGACCGAGAACGCGGTCTTCGCGGAGCTGCTCGGGCGGCCGGCCGGAGCGGTCGTCCACATCCACGGACCGGGCGGGGTCGGCAAGAGCACGCTCCTGCACCACTTCGCCCGGCAGGGTGCCGCCGCCGGACGCACCACCGCGTGGCCGCTGCCCCGCGAACTCGGCGACGACGGGTACCTGGCCTCGCTGGCCGGGACACCGGCCCTCCTTCTTCTCCTGGACGCCGCCGACCCGGTCGTCGAGGATCCCGCGATCATCAGCGAGCACCTGCTGCCCGCTCTGCGGCCGGACGCCCTGGTGGTGCTCGCCAGCCGGGCCGAACCGCCCCTGGAATGGCGTACCGATCCGGCCTGGCACGGACTGCTGCACCCGGTGCGGCTGGGCCACTTCGACCGGACCGAGAGCGGCGAACTGCTGCGGCGGCACGGTGTACCCGACCGGAACCACGGCCCCGTGGTGGAGGCCACCGGCGGGCATCCCCTCGCGCTGGCGCTGGCCGCCGACCTGTGGCGGCAGACCGGCAGTGGCCTGCTCCGGCTGACGGACTCGCCCAGCGTGGTGCACGGGCTGCTGGCACGACTGCTGGAGACCGTGCCCTCCGCGGCGCACCGGGGCGCGCTGGAGGCCTGTGCCCAGGTTCTGGTGACCACCGAGCCGCTGCTCGCCGAGCTGCTCGACGTGCCCGACGCACGTGATCTGTTCGACTGGCTCCGCGGTCTGTCCGCCGTCCACTGCGGCTCGCGGGGCCTGTCCCCGCACGACCTCGTCCGCCGCGCCCTGGACGCCGAACTGCGCTGGCGCGACCCCGACCGACGAGCCGCGCTCAACAAGCGCGCGGCCGCCTACTACCAGCAGTTCTTCGACCGCGGGGACACCACCCGGCAGCGGTCGGTGCTCACCGACTTCGCCTTCCTCCACCGCGAGAACCAATCCGTCGCAGCGCTGCTGGCCCCGCTGCTCGACGGCACCGCCGCCCGCCGCAGCCTCCAGCCCCTGGGCTGGGAACGGCTGACCGTACTACCCGCCGCCGAGCGGGACCTGCCGGCGCTGTACACGATGACCCGGCGCCACGAAGGCGGTCCCTCGGCCGACCTGCTGACCGCCTGGAGCACCGATCCGGCCGCCACCACCAGCGTGGTACGCGAACCGGGCGGTCCACCGGCCGGATACAGCACCACCCTCACCCTCGGCCGCGAAGCCGGGCCGGCCGAACCCGCCGACCCGGCGGCGACCGCCGCCAGGGCCTGGCTGCTCGACGGATCGGGCGGCGACCTGCGCGAGGGCGAGAAGGCCCTGCTGGTCCGGTACTGGATGAGCGCGGAGCACTACCAGGACGCGTCCGAGGTCCAACTCCTGATCACGCTGCGGCTGACCCACGACTATCTCGTCCACCGGCCGCCCGCGCTGACCCTTCTCCCGTTCGCCGACCCGCAGCGGTGGGAGGAGGCCTGCGCCTACGTCGACTTCACCCGGGCGCCCGCGGCCGACTTCACCGTGGGCGGCCGCCACTTCGGCGTGTTCGTCCACGACTGGCGGCGGACCCCGCCGCTCAGCTGGCTGAACCTGCTCAGCACCCGCCAGTCCGCAGCCGACCCCTGGTCGGTGACCGCCCCACCGCCCCCGCAGGCCACCCGCCTGCTGTCCCATGAGGAATTCGCCGCCGGTGTCCGGCAGGCTCTGCGGGGGCTGGGACGCGCCGACGGTCTCGCCCGCGCCGATCTGCTGCGCTCACGCCTGGTAGTCACCCGAACGGCAGGCGACGACGGAGGGAACACCGCCGCGACGCTGCGCCGTGTGATCCTGGGGGCAGCTGCGCAACTGGAGGCCTCCCCCTTGGACCGACGTGCCTACCGAGCGCTGCACCACACCTATCTCCAGCCCGCCGGGAGCCAGCAGCGCGCCGCCGACCTGCTCGGGCTGCCGATGAGCACCTACCGCCGCCATCTGGCGGCCGGGCTGGAGAGACTGACGGAACTCCTGTGGCGACAGGAGAGCGAGGTGGGCTGACCCCTCCGGCGGGAGGCTTTCAAGCGACGTCGGACCGCTCAAGGGCGGCCTTGAGGTTGTGCAGGGTGCTGCGGATGTTTCCCACCTGGAATTCCGCGAAGGTGGATCCCCGTGTGGCGATCCGGTCGTACACCTGGACGACGGCTCCGGGCCACCTGCGCCGCTCGTCGGTCCAGGTCTCGGTCACCCGGGTGCCCTCCGGGACCGCCTCGAAACGGTACTCCCAGCCGGCCATCCGAACGGGCAGGCGCGGCTTGCGGATACCGATCGCACACACCCGGAAGCCGAACAACCGGTCCTGCTCCGCCGCCGTGACGATGCAGCGCGTGGTCCAGCGGACGGGCCCACGCCTGTTCGTGCCGTCGAACACGGTGCCGACACCGATGCGTTCGGCATTCCCGTGGACGGTGGCCCCGGTGTTCTCGGGGCTCCATTCGCGCATCCGGGAAGGATCCGCGACATGGCGGTAGACCTCGTGCGGGCCGACCCGGATGACAACACTGTCGGACACCGTGAATCTACGAGGCATCAACTGGATCTCCTTGTCCCGGCCGCCGGGGCCACTGCCCGGACCCGGCCTGTCGTCGGCGGCCCCACGGCTCGGTGCCGGGCCGGTCGGAGGCCGCCCGGCCTCAGCGGGTGGCACCCGGCCGGACCGGGTGCCTGCTGAGGATGGAGACCCGGTTGAACGCGTTGATGGCGATGGCCACCCAGATCACCGCGGAGATCTCGTCCGCCGTGAACACCTGCCGGGCGGCGCCGTACGCGGCCTCCTGCGCCACCGCGTCGGCGGGGTGGGTGGTCGCCTCGGCCAGCGCGAGGGCCGCCCGCTCGCGGACCGTGAACACCTCCGTCTCGCGCCAGGCCGCCAGCACTCCGAGCCGCCGGGCGCTCTCGCCGGCCTTCAGGGCGGCTCCGGTGTGCACGTCCAGGCAGTAGGCGCAGCCGTTGAGCTGGGAGACCCTCAGATTGACGAGTTCGGTCAGCCGCCGGTCGATCCCGGCCTCGGCTGCGATCCTGCGGACGGTCTCGGCGGTGGCGAGCAGGGCTCGGAAGGCCTGCGGGGCCTGCTTGTCGATGTTGACACGTCTGCCGGACGGGGTTGTCGCCGCTTCGGTCACCTGAACTCCCTCGACTGTGTGCTGTGACGCGCCACGCCCCCATCATAGTGGTTTAAAGGAAAACTGTTTTATCACCTCCGGCCCCGGCGAAGGGCCGCCCCGGCACCGCCCCGTCCGAAGGCCGGCCGTCGACGGAACGAGGTCGGCGGTGCCCGATGGCGGCCCGAGTCTTCACCATTTCCTGTCCGATCGGGCGGTACCGGACGCCGTGCCACCGGCAGGATTCCAGTGCCACGGCTGCCCCTCCGCTGGAGCTGAAAAATGACTTGGACGGTTGACGACGAGCGCGGACTGACAACAGTCCTGACGAGTGCGGATGACCCTGCCGTCAAGCAGCCGGACTGGCCGGACTCCCCAGATGCCCGGAACTGGCTCTGGTGCGCTGCGAAGGAATCTCGGACAGTGCAGGACATGCAGCTGGGAAAAGATCTCGACGCTGCGCCCTGGACGGGAGTCGAGTGTCATCAATGGTGGCACGAAGTACTGGCTGCAACAACCCACTGGCGCACCTGGACCGACGACGACGAGGCCATTATCCGCGACTTTCTAGAATATGGGGGAAAGGCGAGCGAGGCATCCATTTCCGACCTTGCCGGATTCCTTGCAGGCAGACAGCGCGGAATGGGAATGTACCATTGGTTGCAGCTGGCGCAAATGCGATCGACGACCATCCACGGTCTCATGAACTCCGACAGCAGACTGAGCGGACTTCCGACCGATGAGATCTGGTGGAAAGCGGCCTGCTCGGCCTACCGGAGACCGAACGGCTCCGACTTCCACCGGTCGCCCGACCCGGATCCACCGTATTCACTTGAAGCTGACGCCATGACGGGCGGACGGATGGATGACGATTCCGGATCGGAAACCGAGTATTTGACGCTGGATGACGTAGAGCAGAGGATTTCCAAGCAGGAACCTGTCATCAACTGCTCCATAAGCACAGGCAACGGGTCGCTTGCGAGATCATTCAGGGGCGATGAAATTCCATTTCTGATGAAAACACTGGCGGCCGTGCGCCGCCAGATGTGTTCGATGATCGTCGAAGCGGGCGTGAGCGAGGGAAAAGTCGCCTTCCGGCGTGAGGTCGAGAAGAGTTCCAGAAACAGCTACTTCACGGCGACCGTGAGCTGCTCCGTCCAGAACCCTGCCCGGTCGGAATTGACACTCTCATATCGAGCGGAAATCATTCTCGCTGACGAGGCGTTCAATAGCGAGAGCCGTCGGGTCATAGCAGAGCTGAAGCCCGGTGATTCACCGCTCATCGGGTGGCTATATGTCGGCCTGGGAATCGCATGCATCAAGGGATCGAGAATGTCCCCGTACCTCGGTATGCTCCAGTTGGCCGCAGGGACTTCTGGCGTCGCCCACGATTTTCAGATCCGCAGGATGAAGAAGAAGGGAAAATTGCCCGGAAAGTCCAGGTCGTGGCTCGAAGTTCCATACGGGTTCGGCCCGAAGAACCTCAGGCTCCTCGAAGGGCTTCTTACGTTGGATATCCGGCTGGCCCCTGAGCGCGACCAGGACAAGATCTTCGATGCGGATTACGCAAAAGAGCACAAAAATATCAAGGACATGCTCAAGGAGACCACGCGGGTGAACCGCAGAGTGCTCGCCATGGCGCCGAAGCCGACCACCATGGCGGTACGCCAGTTCCAGGGATTGGTCATCATAAATGAGGCCTTCCCGGACGATTCGACGGAGCCGCCGTGGGATGAACTCCGCACCATCCTCTCCGTAGCACCTCTCGGGAGGATCCGTATCAACAAGGAGAACATCGAGCTATGGGGCGACGGGATCAACGCCGCCGCGGTCGGCCAGGCACTTTCAGACGCGGGCACAAAAAAGCAGACCGTCCGGAGCGAAGCCCCCCTTCCGCCGATCTCCGACGGATATGCGGATCCCGAGAAAAAGAGTCCGGGAGGCACCCATCAGGACGTCGGGTCCAAGGATCCGGCGGGGTCGGCCACGGAGATTGCAATGGATCGGCAGCGGCGTTTCTCCGAAGCAGTGCTGGGAGATCTGAAGCAATTCAACGCCTTGTACAAAGAAGCCCTGCTCTCTGCTCGCAAGGGTATCGGGAGCAGCGAGGGAGGTAACCCCGGTCCGGCCACGCTCCTGGGCTCACTGGACAAGATCTACCAGTCTGTCGACGGGATCGGAAGCGACAGCATTCGAGCGGACATCACGGATCGACTGAACTTCATCAGGAACGCGCTGACGGCCGCCTCGGGCCATCTTCGATTTTGCGCGAGGATGACATCCAAGATTTCCAAGATCGGGCACCCCGCGCCCGGCGACGGGGGCTTTCCGCCCGACCTTCCGAGAGAAATTGAAAACCTGCTCGATCAATCCCTGAAAAGGCTGGCCAAGGCCGCAGGCGAACTCACCAGGGCCCAGAGTGAATGCGATGCCTCTACCGAGATAATCGGCGACTACAATGGGCCCCACAGTCCGTACAGGTTCGCCCTGGAAACCTCACTCATGTTGATCGCGGGCCTGGGAACCGACCTCACGAACACCAGGCGCCATATCGAAATAGGCCAGGCGGGCCTTGCGCCTCTTCGCGGAAGGGTCGTAGCGGCCGCAGAGCTGGCACGGTCCTGAACTCGGTGCCTTCCTTCACCGCTCGATCCCGGTGAGCCCCGAGCCGTCGGCGGGAGCCGAGCCCCACCGATGCCAGGCGCCACCCGGATCCCGGCGAACGGCACGGAAGCACTCCGAGCCACCAAGTCACCACAAATACGCATTGAAGGTGCAATCCTTACTGCTACTGTCCCGCCGGCCCGATCGGCTTCGCAGGTGAGCGGATCGGAGCAGGCCATGTCATCGCGCAGGGGTTCGGGGGTACGGCCGTGGCCGATCCGCTCATGGAGATCTCCGGAGTGACCGTACGGTTCGGCGGTGTCGTCGCCCTCGACGGGGTGGACCTGTCCGTGCCCGCAGGCCGGGTGATGGGGGTGATCGGCCCGAACGGCGCAGGCAAGACCACCCTGTTCAACGTGGTCTGCGGCTTCGTCCGGCCGGAGGCGGGCACGGTCCGGTGGAAAGGGCGGGTACTGCGCAGCCACCGCCCGCACCAGGTGGCCGAACTCGGCATCGCCCGTACGCTCCAGGGTCTCGGCCTGTTCCCCGAGCTCACCGTTCTGGAGAACGTGCTCGTCGGCGCCACCACACAGGCCCGGACCGGTCTGCTCTCCGCTTTCCTCGCCCTGCCCCGGGCCGATCACGAGGAGCAGACGCAGCGGGAAAGGGCGATGGAACGCCTCGAGGCCTTCGGCATCGCCGAACTGGCCGACCGGCCCGTCCACGCCGTGGACCACGGCTCCCGGAAACGCACGGTACTGGCCCGCGCCCTGCTGAACCGGCCGGAACTACTGCTGCTCGACGAGCCGGCGGCCGGGCTCTCCGCTCGCGAGATCAGCGAACTCGCCGAAATTCTGCCCGAGTTGGCCATCTCGATCGTCCTGGTCGAGCACCACATGGACTTTGTCATGTCGGTCTGCCAGGACGTGGTGGTTCTCGACTTCGGCCGGGAGATCGCCCGGGGCACCCCGGACGAGATCCGCAGCAACCCCGCGGTGATCGCGGCCTACCTCGGTGGGGAGACCGGCCCGGATGCTTGAGATCGACGACCTGACGGTGGACTACGGGTCGGTCCGGGCCCTCGACCACGTCACCCTCCGGGCGCCGCTGGGCTCCATCACGACCGTCCTCGGTGCCAACGGAGCGGGCAAGACCACGTTACTGCGCGCCGTCAGCGGACTGGCGCGCCCCGCCTCCGGATCCATCTCCTTCGCGGGCCACCGGATCGACCGACGCCGGGTCGAGGACATCGCCGGCCTCGGCATCGCACACCTCCCGTCGGGTCAGGGCGTCATCGTCGAGCTGACCGTGGCCGAGAATCTCCGGCTCGGCTCACTGATCTCCCCGAAGCCGGCCGGACGCAAGGAAGACCTCGACCAGGTGTACGACATGTTCCCGGTTCTGTCGCAGCGCCGCCGTGACGTCGCCGCCTCGCTCTCCGGCGGTGAGCGCCAACTGCTCGCCATCGGAACGGCCCTGATGAGCCGTCCACGGCTCATCCTCCTCGACGAGCCGTCCCTCGGCCTGGCTCCCCGCGCGGTGGCCCACATCATGGCCGTCCTGCGCCGGATCCACGAGGACTCCGGACGCACCGTGCTGCTGGTCGAACAGAACGCCCGGAGCGCGCTGTCCATCGCGGACCGGGTCGTGGTGCTCAATCTAGGAAGGGTCGTCATCGACGAGGACGCCTCCGCCCTGGCCGCCGACCCCCGGTCGATGCAGCGGCTCCGCCACGCCTACCTGGGGTTCTGATGGTCAGGTTCCTCAACCTCACACTCGCCGGAATCACCGATGGAATGATCTTTGCGACCATCGCCCTGGCCCTGGTCATGATCTTCCGAGCCACCCGGGTCATCAACTTCGCCCAGGGCGCCATGATGATGCTCACGACCTTCGTGGGCTGGACGGTCCAGGACCGCACCGGGTCGTACTGGCTCGCACTGGGCTGCGCCCTGGCGGCGGGACTGGTCCTGGGAACCCTCGTCGAGCGGGTCTTCATCCGGCCGGTGGAGAACGGGCCCGAACTGAACGCCGCCGTCGTCGCCCTGGGGCTGATCGTCCTGATCAACGCACTGGCATCGATGATCTGGGGCAGCACACCCCGCGCCTACCCCGTGCCCTTCAGTCTCCGGGGCTACTCCGTCGGCGGCGTCCGGCTCCTGCTCTCACCCAACGACCTGTTCACGATCGGCATGGTGGCTTTCACGATGACCGCCCTGGTGCTGCTGTTCCGCCGTACCGCCCTGGGGCTGCGCATGCGGGCCGGCGCCTACTCCCCCGAGCTCGCCCGCCTGCTCGGCGTACGGGTCGGGGCGACCCTGACCATCGGCTGGGCGCTCGCCGGACTGATCGGCGCGCTGGCCGGCGTGCTGATCGCCCCCGTGGTCTTCCTGGGGCCGGATCAATTCGACACCGTGCTGGTCTACGGGTTCACCGCCGCCATCATCGGCGGGCTGGAGAGCCCGGTCGGCTCCGTCGTCGGCGGGCTGCTGCTGGGCTGCACCCTCAGCTACGTGTCCGGTTACGCGGGCTCCGAGGTCACCTCGCTCGGGGCATGCGCCGTACTGCTGGTGGCCCTGATGGCCCGCCCGTCGGGACTCTTCGGACCGGCGACCGGGAGGAGAGTGTGAAACGCCTCCGGGTCACGGCCGCACGCGCGCTGCGCCTCACGGTGGTCCGCCACGGCCTGGCCGCCCTCGCCGGCCTGGCGCTGGTCCTCGTGGTCAGCGCCGTCCTCCCGTCCTACCGCAACTTCCAACTGGCGGAGCTGTCCTACCTGGTGTGCGCGACCGCGGGACTCACCTTCCTGGCCGGGCCGGGCGGCCAGATCTCGGTCGGTCAGGGCGCCTTCATGGCGATCGGCGCCTACACCACCGCGCTGGTGATCAATCATCAGCACTGGAACCTGGCCGCAGCACTGCTGTCCGCACTGGTGGTGGCCGCCTGTGTGGGGCTGCTTCTCGGGCTCGCGACCGCCCGCCTGCGCGGTCTGTATCTCGCCACCTTGACCCTGGCCCTGGCGGTCGCGCTTCCCGCGCTGGTCAACGTCCGGGGCCTGAGCGGGATCCTGGAGGGCTCGAACGGGCTGTCGGTGCTCGCTTCGCCGCCACCGGCGGTGCTGGGGGCCGACTTCTCGACCCCCCGATGGCAGGCATGGGTCACGGGCTTCTGCGCCGTCGTCACGCTCTGGTTCCTGGCCAACCTGGGTCGCAGCAGATACGGCCGGTCGATGCGGGCCGCCCGCGACGACGAGGCGGCCGCGGCTCTCAGCGGGGTCAACGTCGCCCGGGTACGGCTGCTGGCCTTCGTCGTCGCCGCGGCGTGCGGCGGGCTCGGCGGCGGTCTGCTGGCATGGGTCACCTCGCTCGCATCACCGGGAGCCTTCAGCCTGAACCTGTCGTTCGGGCTGCTCGCCGCCGCCATCCTGGGCGGGCTCGGCAGTCTGGCAGGCGCGGTGTGGGGGTCGCTGCTGCTCGTCGTGGTCTCGTCCGTGACGTCGGACCTGTCGTCCGGCAGCCGTCTGCCGATCGACGTGGCCAACAACCTGCCGGGGGCCGTCTACGGCGTGGTCCTCATCGTCGTGATGATGACGTTCCCGGGCGGCCTCCACCAGGGTTACCGGTGGATCTCCTCGCGCATCCCCGCACTCGTCCGCCGGTCCCGTCCACCGGGTGACGGGGCCGGTCGGGGATCCGGCCGCTGACGGGCCTATCCTTCATCACGTCCCGACGTCCCGACCAGAAAGAGGGAGACCCCAGAGTGGGCAGCAGTGTCGAAACGCTTGAATTCCAGGCCGAGACCCGGCAGTTGCTCAGGTTGGTGATTCACTCGATCTACTCGAACAAGGACATCTTCCTGCGCGAGCTGATCTCGAACGCCTCGGACGCGCTGGACAAGCTACGGCTGCAGTCGCTGACCGACTCCCAGCTCGGGGCCGACACCTCCGACCTGCACATCACGTTGGAGGCCGACCCGGACGCCCGCACGCTGACCGTCCGTGACAACGGGATCGGCATGAGCCGCGACGACCTCGTGGAGCTGATCGGCACGATCGCCAAGTCCGGCACCGCCGGGCTGCTGGAGAAGATCAAGGAGTCCCAGGACGCCGCGACCGCGGAGAGCCTGATCGGGCAGTTCGGCGTCGGCTTCTACTCCGCTTTCATGGTCGCGGACAAGGTCAGCGTGGACACCCGGCGGGCCGGAACCGACGCGGGCACCCGGTGGGAGTCCGACGGCGCGGGCACCTACACCGTCCAGGCCGTCGACGGTCTGCCGCAGGGCACCGCGGTCACCCTGCACCTCAAGCCCGCCGACACCGAGGACGGCCTGGCCGACTACCTGGCCGAGTGGAAGATCCGCCAGATCGTCAAGCAGTACTCGGACTTCATCCGCTGGCCCATCCGGATGAAGTCCGAGCGCACCGACGCCGACGGCGCCACCACCCACGGAGTCGACACGCTCAACTCCATGAAGGCGCTCTGGGCCAGGCCGCGCACCGAGGTGACCGAGGACGAGTACCACGAGTTCTACAAGCAGGTCAGCCACGACTGGCTCGACCCGGCCGAGACCATCCACATGCGCGCCGAAGGCACCTTCGAGTACGAGG
Source organism: Kitasatospora sp. NPDC048540 (assembly GCF_040651175.1). Taxonomy (NCBI): domain Bacteria; kingdom Bacillati; phylum Actinomycetota; class Actinomycetes; order Kitasatosporales; family Streptomycetaceae; genus Kitasatospora; species Kitasatospora sp. NPDC048540. The sequence goes on along the minus strand of NZ_JBEZIR010000053.1, from coordinate 1,542 downwards.
CGCTGCTGTTCATCCCCTCCCAGGCACCGTTCGACCTGTTCTCCCGGGAGACCAAGCGCGGTGTGCAGCTGTACGTCAAGCGGGTGTTCATCATGGACGACTGCGAAGCGCTGATGCCGAACTACCTGCGCTTCGTCAAGGGAGTCGTGGACGCCCACGACCTGTCGCTGAACATCTCCCGCGAGATCCTGCAGCACGACCGTCAGATCCGCGGCGTACGCCGGCGCCTGGTCAAGAAGGTCCTCGGCGCGGTCAAGGACATGCAGGCCAAGGACACCGAGCGTTACACGAAGCTGTGGGACCAGTTCGGCCGGGCGTTGAAGGAAGGCCTGATCGAGGACCGCGACAACACCGAGGCGCTGCTGGACCTCGTCTCGGCGGCCTCGACCCACGACCCGGAGAAGACCACCACCCTGCGCGAGTACGTCGGGCGTATGAAGGACGGCCAGGACGCGATCTACTACCTGACCGGCGAGACCCGCCAGATGGTGGAGAACTCTCCGCACATGGAGGCCTTCGCCGCCAAGGGGTACGAGGTCCTGCTCCTCACCGACCCGGTCGACGAGGTCTGGGTCGAGCAGGTCCCGGCGTACGACGGCCACCGTCTGCAGTCCATCGCCAAGGGCCAGGTCGACCTTGACGGGAGCGATGACGGCGGCCAGGACGCCGACTCCGAGAAGGCCAGGCGCGAAGCGGACTTCGCGGCCCTGCTGCCGTGGCTGACCACCGCGCTGTCCGAGCAGGTCAAGGAGGTCCGCCTGTCCACGCGGCTGACCACCTCCGCGGCGTGCATCGTCGGCGACGCGCACGACATGACCCCGACACTGGAGAAGATGTACCGGGCGATGGGGCAGCAGATGCCCCCGGTCAAGCGGATCCTGGAGCTCAACCCGACGCACCCGCTGATCACCGCGCTGCGTTCGGCCCACGAGGCCGACGCCGACGACCCCGCGCTCGCCGAGATCGCCGAACTGGTCTACGGCGGCGCGCTGCTCGCCGAGGGCGGCGAGCTCCCCGATCCCGCCCGTTTCACCCGTCTCCTCACCGACCGCCTGACTCGTTCCCTGTGACGGCCGGGGTGCGGCCCGCGCGATCCGGACCACCCGGCGTGCCGCACCCCGACCCATCGGACCTGCCGCGCGTGACCAGGCCTGCCGCGACGAGGTCCCCGGCCGGTGCGCTCAGCCCGGTGAAAATCCGTCCTTACGTCCCCGGGAAGAAGGCGCTCGAGCCGGCAGCGTCGAAGGACGGCGGGGCGGGAGTCGGGCGGCGCGGGGCGGTTCAGGTGGAGCGGGAACCCGCCGGGGCACCGGCTCGCGAAGGGACCGGCACCGGTGCCGGCCGGGTCTCTGTCGCCTGTCCGGGGCTGTCGGCACCGCCGCCGCCCTGAACGGCGAACCGGTATCCGGCCTGGAAGCGGCTGGCGGCGTCGAGTTCTTCCATGATGTCCGCGATGTGGCGGCGGGTGGTACGCAGGGACATGCCCAGGCGCCGGGCGATGCTCTCGTCCTTCAGGCCGGCGGCGAGCAGCTCCATGATCGT
>NZ_JBEZIR010000052.1:0-53940 GCF_040651175.1 Kitasatospora sp. NPDC048540 | reverse complement strand
GGCAGGGGGATGTGGTGGCGGGAGGCGTCCAGGTGTTCCCGGGCGGTGCGCCAGCGGCCCTGGCCCGCGGCGATGATCGCCGCCCACGCCCGCACGATACCGGTGTGGGGGTAGAAGCCGCCGAGATCGGTCTCGGTGACCGCCTGCTCGGCGTGGGCCGCGCCGTGGTCCCAGTCACCGAGCAGGTACTGACAGATCGCCAGATTGAAGCTCGCATGGATCCTGGCCAGCGCCGAGACGCCCTCCGCCCGCCCGGGCTTGATCACCTCGGCGAAGTCGGCCTGCGCGGAGTGCAGTTCACCCAGGGCCAATCGGCAATGACCGCGGTTGACCAGCACGATGGTGTCGGTGACCCGGGTGGCTTCGGGGGCGTCGGGCAGTGCGGTGATCCATGGCTCTCCGAGTACCTCCCGTCCGTGAACAACATGCCGCAGCCCAGCGTCCACTGCAGATTGGCCGAGCCGGCCAGACCGGCCCCCTCCTCCACCGCACGTCGTGCGAGCTTGCTGCCGGTCTGTCGGTCGCCGCTGTGGAAAGCGCCGTTGGAGAGCCTGACGCAGGCCTGGATGATCAATGAGCGGTCTCCCTCGGCCTCTGCTTCGGCGAGCCCACGCTCTCCCAGCCGCAGTGCTTCGTGGAAACTCCCGTTCTGATAGGCGTAGCCGCTCTGGAGGATGGTGCGCATGGCACAAGGTCTGCAGGCGTCGACCGCCTGACGTAGTTGATGCCCTGCCAGAATGCCGTTGCCGTTGTGCGAGAAGAAGGTGTGGACGGCCGCGGTCAGGAAGCGGTGTTCGCGCAGGGCACGGTCCTCGGTCAGGTCCGCCGACCACAGCAGCAGGGTCGCCGCGCGAGGGAGGTTCCCGGCGGCGGCTTCGCGAGCTGCCTCGGCCACCAGATCACCCGAGAGCTGTGCGTCCGCGTGATCGGTCGCCGCCACCCGGTGCGCCCACGCCGCGTGCGCATCCACCACCGGAACGGCGGCCCGGTGCAGATCGCGTCGGCGCTGCGGCCGCATGGCACGGTAGACCGCGTCGCGCTGCAGGCGGTGGCTGATCCACACGGGCGACGACGGTTCGGAGGGAGACCACTCCACCAGCCCCGACGTCAGCAACGGTCCCAGGGCATCCGCCGGGACCGTGAGCCCGGCGACCACCCCCGCGTGCGCCAGCGGTACGCGGGTGTCCAGCACCGCCAGCGCCTCCGTGAGGGCCCGACTGTCCTCGGACAGACGCTCCAAGTTGCGCCCCACCGTCTCCGCGAGTGTCTCCGGCACCGGGAGCCCCACCCGGGGATTCGCCAACTCACCCGGCGGCAGGGCCGCAAGCAGTGATCGTACGTAGAGCGGATGACCTCCCGTGTGCTCCCACAGCCGGTGGGCGGCGCCCGTCCTCGGGTGAGCGCTGCCCCCCGCTGCCTCCAGCAGGTCCCTCACGTCCGACTCGCTCAAGCCGCCCAGCCGCACCGTCCGCGCGTTCGGGGAACCCGCCACGAGACGTCGCCACTCCTCCGTCCGCTCCCTGGCCACTGCTTCACCGCCGACCTGCGCGCCTGTCGCCGACCGAATGGTCGCTATGACCAGCACCCGGTCAGCGAAGAGCCTGCGCATCACGAATGACAGGGCTTGCAGCGATCCCCCGTCCATCCACTGCGCGTCATCGACCACCAGGGCCACCGGGCCCGAGTCCTGTACGGCCCCCAGCAGATCGACCAGTTCGGCTCCCACCGCGATCGGCGTCACCGCCGGACTCAGCTGCCCGCCCAGCACCGGACAGTCCCGCAGAACCTCCCGGCCGGCCTGGCGCCGCCACTGCTCCACCACCCCGTACGGCCAGTCCCGCTCCACCTCGGCACACGAGGCCCACCACACCGACCACCCGTCCAGCCCCTCCACCACCCGCCGGACCAGTAGTGTCTTCCCGATGCCGGCCTCGCCCTCCACCTCCGCCAGCCAGGGCTCGCCCGATTCGGTGCGGGCGGTACAGGTCCGCAGCACCTCCAGCTCGAACTCACGCCCGACGAAGGCCGGCGAGATGCCCACAACCGAATCCGCATCCATGCCCGGCCACCCACGCTCCGATCGCCAAACGAGTGCACTGCGCCCCCGGCAATGCCACCTGTGACTCTTCACCCCCAAGAGCCGAGCGGGACTGCGCATCGTCCGCGAGATGACGCCCACGTCGAACAGCACTCATACAGCGGCCCCGACGGATCAGTCAGCTGATCTCCTGGAACTCCCTCCTGAGCTCCCGGCGACCGGTGACGGCGAGCTTCGAGTACACGTGACTGAGGTGGTATTCCACGGTCTTGGAGCTGACGAACAGCCGCCGGGCGATCTCCTTGTTCGTCAGCCCCTGTGCCGCGAGATGCGCCACGGACTGTTCGCGGTCGGTGAGCTCCGGAAGACGGACCACGGTTCCGTCCGGGCGAGCCCAGGCGCCATCGCCATCGCCATCGCCGTCGGCTTCGGCCTCGGAAAGCCGAGCCGTTCCGGAGGGGGAGAGGGCGTCGCGGCCCGTGAGACGCGTGAGCTGCTCGGCCGTGCGCTCCGCGTACGGCGTGGCACCGAGGGCGGCGAAGCGGCGGTGCGCCTCCTGCAGGTGTGCGACCACCTCCTGGCGGATGTGCGGATCCGCCGGATCCACGGAGATGAGCAGACGAGCGTGGTCGTGATGGAGCAGCGCACGGTGGAGCGGGATGTCGCCGTCGTCCTGCTGCGGGGCCGAGTGCCCTTCGCGGTAACGGGCCAGGGCCGAGTCGGTGTCGCCCCGAGCGGTGGCGAGCCGGCCGTGGAGCCAGTGCGAGGTCGGCATCAGGCTCGGCGCATGGGTGGCGATGTCATCGAAGAGCGCCAGTGCACCTCGGACGTGGTCGAGTTCCACCGGGTCCAGAGGCTGGTCCGGGGGAGTGACCGGGGCGAGGGCCTGGACGAGCAGCGGCAGCCACAGCACCCGCCAGGCTCCGACGTTGCCGACGGCCGTGGGCGCCAACGGCCGCAGGGCCTGCAGCATGGCCTCCCGGTCGGCGCGCGCCTGGGCGAGGACCGCCCCGGCCATGGCCGGGTAGACGGAGTTGAGTTCGAGGAAGAGCGGGGTGTGGTGGGAGCAGGCCTCGAGGTGGGACCGGGCTTTGGTCCAATGGCCGCGCTGCGCGTGCACCATGGCCGCAACGGCGTGCGCCGGTGGGACGCCGTGGCGGTGGCTGCCGATCTCGGCCGCCGCCATCGCATGGTCGGCGGCTATCAGGGCGTCCTCCCAACCGCCGTCCAGGTAACGGGCGAACCCGAGCAGATAGCGCTCCGTCGGCGACGGAGGGAGGTGGGGCTGGTTCTCCTGGCGTTCGATGAGGGCGGCCAGATCTCCGGAGCCGGCCCGCAGGCGGCCGGTCTCCACCCGCATGGTTCCGCGGTACATCAGCAAGAAGCTCTCGGCGGTGGCGACGTCCGCCGCCGCGTCGGGCAGGCCGGCGTTGCGGAGGACCTCGAGCCCTGCGGCGGGTCCGTCGGTGAACAGCGTGGCGAAGGACAGCAGACCGAGGGCCATGCCGGTGTGAGTGTGCGGGAGCTGGTCCATGACCGGCCGCAGAGCGGCCAGGGCCCGCGGGCCGTCGGCCTGAAGGACGTGGACGGCCGCGAGCCAGCTGGCGGCGAGCAGACCGGATTCGGTGTCGGCCCCTGCGTTCGCGGTGGCACGGCTGAGGAGTTCCGCACCGGCGGCCGTCTCGCCGCGCAGACCGGCGAGGAAACCGAGGAGCGCGTCGCGGCGCGGAGTGGGATCGCAGGCCTCGAGGGCGCCGCGCAGCGTCCTGAAACGGGCGTGTCTCTCATGGATCACGAGATGGGTGGCGGCCGTGAGGAGATGGCGTTCGCGGCGTTCGCGGGTCGAGTCGAGATCGGCGGCCCACAGCCGCAGTGTGGCGGCGCGAGCGGGCTGCCCCGCGGCAGCCTGGCCGTCGGCCTCCGCGGCCAGCCGGTCGGCCAGGGCCGGATCGATTCCGTCCGCGGCGGCGACCCGGTGGGCCCAAGCGGCATCCTTGCTGACCAGGTCTGCGGCCAGGCGGTGGAGATCGCGGCGTTCGGTGGACGACAACGCCCCGTAGACGGAGTCACGCTGGAGCTGGTGGTGGATGTGTACCGGCGTCCTGGGATCGGAGGGCTGCCAGCCGACCAGACCGGAGGCGAGCGCGGGGGCGAGCGCGACGGTCGGGTCCGCCAGGTCGGCGACCCGGCCGGCCACGGCGAGGGGCACGGTCGCGGCCAGAACGGCCAGGGCCTGCACCAAGCGCCGGGCGTCGGAGGGCAGCTCCGCGAGCACCTGGCGGATCGTGGCCTCCAACGAGGCCGGGACCGGGAGCGGCCGGTCGGTGTCGGCGAGCTCCTGGGGGCTGACCTGGCCCAGCAACGTCTGCATGTGCAGCGGGTGGCCGCCGGTCTTCTCCCACAATCTCTGCAGGGCGGCGCGGTTCAAGGCCGGACCGCCGGCCGCCGTCACCATGTCCCCGATGTCCTCCGGACCAAGACCGGTCAGCCGGATCTCGCTGACCCGGTCGAACCCCCGCCAGGTATCCCGCCAATCCTCTTCGAACGGGACATCGCCCGGTGGGGAGCCCTCCTCGCCGGTCCCTTCGCTCTGCGGGTGACCTGTGACGGTGTCGGTCGTACGGGCGACCAGGACGATCAGGACCCGCTCCGACCACAGCCGACGGGCCATGAAGGCCAAGGTCTTCAGCGATTGGTCGTCGGCCCACGGCACGTCGTCGACCACCAGCGCCAGCGGTGCCGACTCGGCGGTGGCCGCCACCACGTCCAGCAGGTCGCGGCCCACCGCGAGTGGCGACCCCGCCCCGGTCAGGCTCCGAGCGAGTTCGGTCCGCCCGGCGGTCTCCGCAGGCAGACGGTGCAACAGCTGGGACACCACCCCGTACCGGATGTCCCGCTCGGCCTGATCGCACGACGCCCAGCAGACCTGCAAGCCGTCCGGACCCTCCGCCAAGGCCCGGCGCACCAGCGCCGTCTTCCCGATGCCCGGTTCTCCCAGCACCATCACCAGCCACGGATCACCACGGGCGACCGCGCTGCGACACTCCGTCAGCACCTTCAGCTCTCCGGTGCGGCCGGCCAGACCCTGTTCCCACACGCCACCGCGGATTCCCATCCGAACCTCCTCCAGCAGGGACCGCGGGTACAACGGACAGTGATGACCCATGACCTGCAGGGCTTCGAATTCCCTGCGGCTGCGCCAGGGGGGCGCGTCACAGCCGCCGATTCGACTCCTCTCGGTTACCAGTGTGGACCACCCGGGCCGGTACCGGCAGGCCGCGGACCGTTCCGGCCGCCGCCCGGCCCTTACCCGCGCCCCGCCGAGCCGCCCGGCGGCCTGCCGCCCCTGGGCTACCGGCGGCGCGTGAAGGCGGCCGGATCACGCAGGAGCAGGTCCGCGTTGCGGTCCCCGGGGCCGCCGGGAAGGCGTTCCACGCCTCGCCACGGCACGTTGGCGGCGAGCTCGCGGTGCAGCGAGGCGAGCGAGTCCAGGCCGTTGTCCGGGCCGGGCTGCAACGGCGCGTCGTGGTCGAGCATGGTGCACCGGACCGAGAGCGTCCCGTCGCCGTTGTCCAGCAGTTCCACCAGGCGGGTCTGGCACGGCCAGTCCATCACCGCGCAGGTGGTCACCTCCCAGAAGCCCCGCCCGTCGCCGGCCGGGGACCGCCACGGGCGGGCGGTGTTGCGGTGGGTGTGCCCGTTGAGCCACAGGACGACGTTCGGGAACCGGTGCAGGACGCGGATGAGTTCCTCGGCTTCGGAGAGCGCCGGCGGGCCGGACGGGTCGGGGGACGGACTCCGCCCGTCGAGCAGGGTGTCGGACCCGTGGTGGGAGAGGACGACGACCAGCCGGTCCTCGTTGCCGGTGGTGCTCTCGCCGCCGTCCGCCAGCCGGTGGCGGGAGTGCACCTCGGTGAGCCGCGCCTCCAGCCAGCGCCGCTGCTCGGCGCTCACGTGGCCGTCCACGCCCCCCTGGAGGCAGCTGGTGTCCAGCGTGATGAACCGGATGCCGGAGTCCCGGTCGTCGTACACGTAGTGGGCGCTGCCCTCGCTCAGGTTCTCCGCGGTGAACCCGTGCCCCGCGGGCCGGCTGCCGGGACGGAAGTGGGCCGCCACGAATTCCGCCCGGGTGATCCCCCGGCGTGCCGCGTCGGGGGTGACCGGTGCCTGGCGGCCGGACAGGTAGGCGTCCGGCCGGTGGGCGAAGAGAGCCGGGACCTCGTCCAGCCCCGGACGGGTCGGACCGTCGACCGGCTTGCGGCCCCCCGCGAGGAACTCCAGCAGGGGCCGGGTCAGCGCTCCCACCCCCTGGGTGAGCGTCTCGTGGTTGCCGACGCACGCGAGCCAGGGCAGCCGCAGTCCGCGGGCCTGGAAGTCGTCGAGCGCGGCGCGCAGCAGCCCCGGGCGGTGCGGGAAGCCGAACAGCTCGCGCCACTGGTCGGGGCCCTGCGGGCCCTCGCCCTCCGGCTTCCAGAACGCGGTGTCCGGCCATTCACTGCTCTGGACCCCTTGGTAGGACGGCCCGCCCGAGTCGGTGCGGACCGTTCCGCCGTCGAGGAGGGCCAGAAAGGCCAGCGTCTCGTTCCACTGGGCGTTGTCGATCGCATCGCCGGTGGTGGCGACCAGGGTCAGCGGCGCACCCGTGAGCGGACTTCCGTCCACGGCGTTCAGGGTGCGGATCATGGCCTCGACCGCGTGCGGGACCAGGGCTTCCTGAGGCCGTTGGACCGGGACCACGGTGGACACCCGGGGGTCGCCGAGATACCGGTTGAGGAACTCGAACCGGACCGGGGACTGGACGTCGGCGAGCTGGAGATCGGTCATGTGGGCGAGGTGGAGCAGGGTGCGCCGGCCGTTGTGAGCGGGTACCTGCCAGGCGTGGCCGATCAGGTCCTCCCGGACCACATGCGGTTCGCCTTCCCGGGCGACCAGCCGGTGGTATCCGTGCTCGCTCCCCTGCCGCAGGACCGGGCCCCTGACGATGGTCCTGTGCAGTGTCGTGAGTGGTCCGCCCATGGCCGTACCTTCCGTAGCCGGTCGTCCGGATCGGTCATCGACGCGGGGAACGCGTACCCCGGGGCGGGCACGGCGGCACCTGCGCACCTCTCCTCGCGGCGCCGGGCCCGGGCCTCCACGGTGCGGGTCCGCGCTCTCTTCAGCATCACCCCCGCCCGGGCGGTGCGCCGCCCGGTGCCGAGCGGCGCCGGACCGGCACGGGCCGCGCCGTCAGCACGCCTGCGGCACCCGAGCGCTCTCCGGCAGGGCCTTGATGAGGGCGAACGCCGAGTCCACGAGGGCGGCGACCCGGACGGGGTCGGGGTCGGCCTTGCGGAGGATCTGCAGTCCCTGGACGAGTGCGACCAGCAGGCGTGCGGCTTCGCGCGGGCTCGTGCTGGTGGACAGGTCCCCGGCGGCCTGGGCCCGGGCGAGCTGGGCGGCGAACGCGTCCTCGGCGGCGCGCAGGCTGGTGCGGGCGAGTTCGGCGACGGCCTGGTCGTCCGGCAGGAGCTCGGCGATGCTGTTGACGCTGAAACAGCCGGCGGCGCTGCAGGCGTTGTCGGCCCGCAGGAGCGTCTCGAAGAGCCGCCGCAGTTGTGGCAGCGGTGGCTCCCGGTCGTTCAGGGCGCTGTCGAGCAGGTCGGACTGGCGGGCGAGGTAGCGGCCGAGCGCCTGGATGAACAGGCCGTGCTTGTCCCCGAACGCCGCGTAGATGGAGCCCCGCCCTAGCTGGAGCTCCTCCACCAGGTCGTTCATGCTCGTGGCCTCGTAGCCCTTGCGCCAGAACAGCAGCATGGCCCGGTCCAGGGTGGCTTCTTCGTCAAATGTGCGCGGTCTTCCCATGGCTCCACGGTACCCGGTTCTTGACCTGTCGTTCCACAACGGCTACGGTATTGGAACGAAAGGTCAAGAACTGCCGTTCCGGGCAGCCTGCCGAGCCCAAAACCCTCAGGAGTAGCGCCATGACCCAGTCCCCGCTCGTCAACCGAGAGATCCACCTGGCCTCCCGCCCCACCGGCGAGCCCGTCCTCGGGAACTTCGCCCTGGTGGAGAGCGCGATCCCGGAGCCGGGCGAGGGCCAGCTGCTCGTACGCAACACCTGGATGTCCGTCGACCCGTACATGCGCGGTCGGATGAACGCGGGCACCGGCTCCTACATCCCGCCGTTCGAGCTCGGCGCCCCGCTGAGCGGCGGTGCGACCGGTACCGTCGTGGCCTCGCGGGCGGACGCCATACCGGTGGGCACCACGGTCCTGCACCAGCTGGGCTGGCGTGAGTACTCCGTCGTCGACGCCGCCACGGTCATGCCGATCGACGTCTCGCTCGCCCCCGCCCCCGCCTACCTCGGCGTCCTCGGCATGCCCGGCCTGACCGCCTACGCCGGCCTGGTCGAGGTCGCCCCGGTGGCCGAAGGCGACGTCGTGTTCATCTCCGGCGCCGCCGGCGCCGTCGGCAGCGTCGCCGGGCAGATCGCCCGCCAGCTCGGTGCCTCCCGGGTGATCGGTTCGGCCGGCGGCCCCGAGAAGGCCAAGAAGCTCGTCGAGGACTTCGGGTTCGACGCCGCCATCGACTACCGGGCCGGTTCCCTGGCCGACCAGCTCGCCCAGGCCGCCCCCGAGGGCATCGACGTGTACTTCGACAACGTCGGCGGCGACCACCTGGAGGCCGCCATCACCGCGATGCGCCCCGGCGGCCGGATCGCCATGTGCGGCGCGATCAGCCAGTACAACGCGACCGAGCCCACCCCGGGACCGCGCAACCTGGCCTTGGCGATCGGCAAGCAGCTCACCCTGCGCGGCCTCCTGGTCGGCAGCTACTACCACCTCGCCCCGGAGTACGCCCGGCTCGCCGGAGGATGGCTCGCCAGCGGCGCCCTGCGCGCCGAGGAGACCGTCCTGGACGGGATCGAGCGCGCCCCCGAGGCCTTCCTCGGCATGATGCGCGGTGCGAACACCGGCAAGATGCTCGTCCGCCTCGACGGCTGACCCCTCCCAACCCACCCCGGGTGCCCGGCCGTTCGGCGCCGGACACCCGCCGCCCTCCCTCCCCGGTACGGGCGGCGCGTCGACCAGTTCAGTCAGGAGAGGCAGTGAAGGTCGAAATCTACTCGGACGTCGTGTGCCCGTGGTGCTACATCGGCAAGCGGCGCTTCGAGAAGGCCCTGGAGGCCTTCCCGCAGGCCGCCGACGTCGAGGTCGTCTACCGCCCGTTCCAGCTCAACCCGCTCTCCTCCGAGGCCGGGGAGCCTTCGTCGCAGGTCTACGAGCGGAAGTTCGGGAAGCCGGCGCAGGCCATCTTCGGCCCGCTCACGCAGGCCGCCGCCGCGGAGGGGATCACCTTCCGGATGGACGACGCCATCGCGGCCAACACCTTCTCGGCACACCGGCTGATCTGGTTCGCCGCACGCCACGGTCTCCAGAGCGAGGTGAAGGAAGGCCTGCTGGCCCACTACTTCACCAACGGCGGCCACCTCGCCGACAAGGCCCAGCTGGCGGACGTCGGCGTCGCCGCGGGCCTGGACCGCGACCAGGTCGAGGCGTTCCTCGCCTCACAGGACGGCGTCGCCGAGGTCCGGTCCGAGCTCGCCGAAGCCGCCGAGCTGGGCATCACCTCGGTACCCACCTTCGTCTTCGACGGACAGGTCGCCGTCCCGGGCGCCCAGAGCCCCGAACTCCTCCTGGAGGTCATGGAGAAGGTCGCCGCCGGCACGACGGATTGGCGGTAGCGGCCTGCATCCGACACATCCCGAACCTGCCGTACGTCCGCCACCATCCGTCGTACGGTGAAGGCGAGCGGTGCCCATGCCACTCACCGTGTACGGCTCGGTCGACCCACCCCCCCGGCGGCCGGGCCGTTCGCATGGGCGCGGCGGGCCGCGTGACCGGTCCGGCGGACGATCTGTCCGTCCGAGCCCGTGCGGGGGTGTCCAGTACGGTGAGGACTGCCCGACAGCCGGCGCGGTCTGCTCTCGCAGCGGCTCGCGGTATGCGGTGCCGTGGAGAGCGGCGGGCTTTGCCGTTGCCCGCCGCGCGGCCCGGTCCGCGCGGGACCGGGAGCCGTGCTCGCACCTGCGCTAGGAGAAACCATGGGGATGTCCTGGAAATGGCGTTTCGAGGACGGCGAGGGCACCGCACTGGTGCTGCCGGCCGCGGACCCCGTATCGGAACCCCCGGAGCGGGGCACGGCCGCGGGGGCGTCGGAAGTCTCCTTCGAGTCCCGAGACGACGCGGAGACGTGGGTCGGTCTCGCCTGGCGAGGGCTCCTCGACGCTGGCGTCGCGCACGTGACACTTCTGCACGACGGCCGTGAGGCCTCCGAACCGATGAGCCTGCTCCCCGAGGCACCTCCGCCGGCCCGGGGCGACCGGGACGGCGGCGATGCGCTCGACGCAGGACCGGACCGGGCGGTCTGAGGGGGAACGGGATTTCGAGGTTCGTTCCCGTTCTCTCCCGAGGATCACCCGCCTCGGGCCGGAAAACCGGCCCGAGGCGGGATGCCCTCTCTAGCCATCGTCGCTGCTGTAGTCCCCCGCGTGCATCACCGGCTCATCGCGCCGACGTTCCTCGGGGCTCTCGGCGAACTCGATGTCGAGGTGTTCGGGGTCGAGGATCACCTCGGCGATACCGATGTCCACGCTCTCCATACCCCAACGGTCCGTTGGTATCTCCATGCCTACCAGGCTCAGCTCGTCGTCCTTGAGCGCACAGAGGGCCACATCCAGGTCGATCGGGTCTTCCTCGGTCTCGTCGTTGTCATATCCGGGGGAAGTCGAAGCCCGCTTGAAGAAGCCGCAGAAGTCTTCGACCTGACCGTGCGTCCAGGTGATCGGTGCGGAGTTGACGACGTATCGAATATTCCTGAACTGGTCGGTGCGCTCGAGGTAGCTCTCGAAGGTGGACCATTCCATCTGGCTGACCTGCCTGGGGTTCTTTCGAACGCCGGCGACCACCCGCTCGAAACGCGCCCGCGTGGTGGCGACGATCGCCGAGTTGTTCGCCAGCAAGGCCTCGTTGGCGGTCTTCCGGGTAGCGGGATGGCGCAGGGCATGCGCAGCCGCCGATAGCGAGACATTGCGGTGGGCGTTGATCTGGCGGCCGGTCGCCAGCGGCTGTTCATATTTCTCGGCAAGCTCTGCAGCCTGGATGAAATCGTTGGCCGGGTACGTGCCGGCGACTCCCGTGACGACGGCTCCGGCTCGGTTCTTCCCGACCACTTCGACATCGGACAGGGGGCTCATCCAGCCCTTGTCGGTGAGTATTTTGACCGCGGACGAGAGGTTTCCGGCGGTCGGGGCGTAGTGCCCGCTGTCGTTGTTTATGTGGGAAATTCTCTGGACATTAATTCCATTCTCGACCGTGGTTTTGAGCTCCAGTATCCCCGCGCAGATGACCGGTTCGCCGGATGAATGGCTGCTGTGGCGGTACCTGAAATCATATTTATTCCCGCCGGGATCCTTCTTCAGGCGGGTCACGTCGCCCCAGGTCAGCATCCCCTTGCCGAGGAGATACTGGAGCTGTGTGTCCGCAGCCGTGGCCCGCCGAAGGGACCGTTCATCCTCCGGGTCGAGCTCGAGCGAGAATATCTCCAAACCCTGGTCGAAAACGAAGAGATTATGTTCGATGTCCAGGATCCACCCGTATTTCCTGTCCTGCAGGTAGCTTTCGAAAGCGCGGAAGAGAAGCGCATCCCTGCCCTCGGCATCGGACGTGGCCTGAATGACCACCCGGTCAAGAATCGAATCGGCCTTGAAATAGATGACCGGAGTGGCCCCGGTGTCTCCTGCGTCCACGCCGAAGAGCTTCGGATCCATGGCGACCGGGTCGTTGAGCCGCACGTCGTAGTCTTCGGACTTTCTCTCGTCCATCGGGTCGGCGGGCTTCCTCTTGGAAACCCGGGTGATATTTTCGGAGATCTTCCGGTCGACCTCTCTGCGGCGCGCCCTGGACTTCGCCCGGTACTCGTCGTACTCTTCCTGGCTCATTCCGGTGTCATCCGGGTCGGTCTCGTGCCTGTAGTACCGGCCCTCCAATCTGTTGCCCTGCTCGTCGAGGGCGAGGAAAGCCCTGTGCTCGGGGGACCAGACGCGGAGCGGCATCCCCTGCTCGTCGAGGGCGAGGTAAGCCTCGTGCTCGGGGGACCAGACGCGGCCCGGATTATTGTCCCGGGTTGCTCCGGAACCGGAGGGTGTGGCCTTCCCGCTCTCCACCCGAGGTGTTCCGGCGGGCTTGACCTTTCTGAATGTCTTGGCCCGGAAGGTGTCTCGGTCGCTCTTCCTGGACGTCTCACCCCTCCGGGTGCCGGCCCGCCGGGTGGTCGGCGCCCCGGTCGCGCCGCCCAGTCGGTCAATTCTCAGGTTCGGCATGTCCGCCGGCTTCGCCGGGGGTTGCCGCTTGGGAGGGTGAACGGGAGTCTGATCACCCTCGCTGTCGGTGCTTTCGGACGACACCTCGGAGTCGCTCACCGGATCCTCGCTCGAATCTTCGACCTCGAAGGTGAAGTTCTCGGTGATCGGCTCATACGGTTCGTAGGCCAGCTCGACCGAATCGTAATTCTGGTAGTGCCATCCTCCGGACGCGTCCTGCACGTTCCATGTCATCTGGTCGTCGCTGTATTCGACTTTATTGTACAGACGGTCCACCCGAGAGAACATGTGCAGGTCGGGGAAGGACTCCACGGGGGTGTAGCGGTATCCCAGGTAGACGTGTTCCAGGAACTCCAGGACCAGCTCCTCGGTGAGGGGGAGGGGATTCGGATCGTCGCCCATGTGGACTGTGGTCAGGGTGCACGACGGGCCGGTCTCGTCGTACAGGCTGGAAACGATGACCGGGTTGTAATACCACTCGCTGTCGTTGGCGATTATGCCGATCCATTTTATGTAGCTTTCGACATCGGTATTGTCCCGGGCCGCCACGCTTTGACGGAGCGCCCACTCGAATGTCGTACTGTCCATGGATACTCCGTCGTAGGCAGACTTTCCTGGTATCGATCCTGGGGTGAGTCTGCTCCCGCCGTGCGCCGGGTGCCGTGCTCGCGAGTGTCGGGCCGGGCGCGGAATCGATTTCCCGAACGGCTGCCCAGTCGGCCGGCACCTGGGCGGTACGGGCCGGTGGCAAGACGAAGGGCGGCCTCCCCGGGTTTTCTCCCGGGAGGCCGCCCGACGAATCGGTGCCCGCGTCGGAGGCCTGAGTCGCGGGATCGAAGCCTCAGGCTGATCCTCGGCCACCGATATGCCTCTGGTGTCTTCGGGGAGGCACGCCCCGACCAACGATCCACCTCGTGGATGGTCACCGATGGTCACTCGGCCCGTCGCCGCATCGGAGCAAAGGGCGACTTCACGGCTCTGGCCGGCGTCGCTCCGGGCGCGCAGGTCAGCGGGTGAGGCCGGCCCGGGGGCCACAGACGGGCCAAGCGCCGGGGCCCTGGGAGGCGAGGATCCTCTCGCCGACGGTGATCTGCTGCGCCTTGGACGCCAGGTTGGCCTGGGAGGCGTAGGAGGTGCCGCCGAAGGCCTGCCAGGTCGAGGGGGAGATCTGCAGCCCGCCGTAGAAGCCGTTGCCGGTGTTGATGCTCCAGTTCCCCCCGGCTTCGCACTGGGCGACCTTGTCCCAGGTGGACGCCGATGCGGCGGAGGCGGAACCGGCGGCCGCGAGGAGGCCTGTCGCCGGCAGAAGGGCCACGGTGGCGCCGATGAGGGCGGTGCGGGTGCGGTTGCGCTTGGCACGGGTGGTGATCTGGCGGGAGGTCATGCGGTTCCTTTCGTGGGACCCGGGTGGGCAGCGTTCACCGATCGCTGAAGGTGGGTGTGTCGTGCGCGTTCGGCGGCTGGGATGTCCGGCGCGGTGCGGCGCTCCGGACGCTTGCCCGGATCGGCCGCGACGGGCGGCCGGGGGCCGTTCCGTGCGGGTCCGTCGGGCGGTCCCGGGTAGTGCTCGTTGCACTGGTGACGAAGCTACGGACCGGCTGGAGCGCGGCCAAGCTTTCGGTTATCTGTGCAGGTCGGTGCAGTGTTACCGCAGGTACGGGCCGGGTCCGGCCCCAGTGGGGGAGCGGGTTTGCCGAGTTCGCGGGGTTCCGGAGTGCCCCGGGTGGGGCTGCCCCCCGCGCGATCGGGCAGCCGGTACGGGCAGATCGGCGACGATCGGCGACGGCCCCGGCACGGGCGGCCACGGTGCAACCCGGTCAGGCCCGGATGAAAGTGACATGGGCCACATGCGGTCGGGTAGGGCGGTGGGGCGGTGTTCCCGGGCCGGCGCACCGGCACTCACCGGGGACGGTGTGCCCCCCGGCGGACGGCCCCGTGGAGAACCGGGCCCGGCGCTGCGGCCGGGTACGGAAGAAGGGCCGGGCCGGCTGCGGGGCGGCTGGACGGGCTGTCTACCGGACGGCGTCGCCCGTGGGCCCGGCGTCGGCTCCGACCTGCTCGGCGGTGCGGTGGCGCTGCCAGCTCAGCCACTTCGAGCCGTGGCCGGGGAGGTAAGGGAGCCCGGCCGGTCTGGCGACGACGCCCCGGGCGAAGGGGCCGGTCCACTCCAGTGCCACGTGGGGGTCGTCCGTGGCGGGCAACGCCCGGATGGTCCGCGAGCCGCTGTTGAGGAGCCGGACCAGCCGCTCGTACCTGTCCCGGTGGGGGAGCGGCCGCCAGTCGTCGGCGAGGCCGAGCAGGTCGAAGGCGGCGTAGCGGACGACGAAGGGCTCGCCACGGCGGGGGCCGCCGCCCGCACGGGTGTGCAGCAGCGCGGAGGACAGGTCGCCGTTCGGCAGCACGGCCAGGATCTCGCCGTCGAGGACGGCTTGCGGGAGGTCCCGGGCGGCGGCGGCGAGGTCGGCGAAGGTGCGGGTCAGATCGGTGCCGTGGGAGGAGAACAGCGCGGCGTCCGCTCCGGTGCGCAACACGGCCCGCCAGCCGTCGACGGCAGGGGTCAGCAGGAGACCCGGACCGCCGGGGAAGTCCTCCACGGGGCGGGCCAGCGCGACGTCGATGGGCAGGTCGAACGGTGTCATACCGGAGTGGTACCCGCAGCGGAGTCCTCCCGATCTGCGCGGACGGGGGAGCGTTCCCGGTGGGGGCGGGCACCGGGGCCGTGGTCGGAACGGCCCCGGTGCGAGGCGGCGCGGGGGCTCGCGGTCGTGCCGGTCAGCTCGTGGTGACGGCCAGGACGACGACCAGTCCTCCGGGCGTGACCGCGACCTGAACCTGGCCCGCGACGCGGCTGCGCACGGCGGGGTCGATGGCCGCCTCCCAGACGCTCCACGAGCCGTCCGGGTTGTGGGCGGTGTGCCATGCGCTGCCGTCCGGTGCCACGGCGACGACGTGCGCGGTCCCGCCGGCGCCGGCGATGGAGACCGCGCCGGCCGCCATGGCCGGGGTGTTCACGCCCGGCAGGCGGGTGAACCCGGTGTACGTGCCATCGGGGCGGCGGACCTGGTGGTAGACCAGGCCGTCGAGTCCGATGACGACGATCTCGGACGATCCGTCCGCCATCGCGGCGACGGCCAGGGCCGAGCCCGAGAAGGCGGGGGAGTCCTGGTATCCGGGGACGCGGCTCCAGCCCGCCCAGGAGCGGTCGCTGCGGATGACGTTCAGGTGGAGGGCGCCGTCGAGGCCGTAGGCGAGGACCTGCGCGGAGCCGTCCGGCATCCCGGTGATGGCCGCCCTGACGGCGGTCCAGCGCGGTGAGCCGTCCGGTCCGGGGACGGGCTGGAACCCGCTGAGCCTGCCGATGAGGCCGGAGCCCCGGGTCTGGTGGTAGAGGGTGCCGTCCGTGCCGGTGGCGAGGATCTGGGTGGTGCCGTCGGGCATGCCGGTGACGGCGGCCGTCCGGACCTTGAAGTCGGCGGCGTTCTCGGGGCCGGCCAGGCGGCGCCAGCCCGACCACACGTTGTTCCAGCCCAGCCGCACGAGGTAGAGGCCCTGGTCGTCGCCCACGGCGACGGCGTACGGGCTGTCCGAGTGCGGGAACGCCAGAGTTGCCTGGTTCGCGTGGCCGCCGTTGATGGCGCCCAGGGGCGGGATTCCCCGGGCCATGCCGGGCTCGAACGGGACCTCGGGGGAGGCGATCCCGGTGGGGACGTAGGGCGTGGGCGGGGAGAGGACCGGGGCGTTGTAGAACCAGATCGGGTTGGTGACGGCGACCATCTGGTCGAGCACCGTCCACGCGGGCTTGAGCCTGCGCACCTCGGCTCGGGTGAACAGTGAGGCTTTGCCCCAGCCCCGCCAGTGCAGCCCGGCGCTTCCCCCGGCACCGATACTGGTGGACGCCATGATCCCCCAGGCGTTGTACAGCAGGACGACGGTGTCCGGGGCGCCGGTGACCGTGACGTTCACGTCCACGGCGTCGAAGACGCCGACCGGCAGTTCCTCCCCCGGGCCGACGGTCATCCCGTGCGCGCTCGCGGTGAAGTCGACCGTCACGTCGGCCGACTCGGCCGCGTACGACCTGCCCAGCCGCAGGGCTTCGAGCACGGCGTTCTTCGACAGGGAGCTCGCCCTGACCACGTTGTGGGGCAGTCCTACGACGTCGCCGCCGTGCGCGTCGCTGTTGCCGAGCCCGGGGATCCGCTTCCCGCCGAAGAGCAGGGTGTGCCACAGCGCGACGTTGGCCTCGTCGTCCAGCGTCCAGGGCCCGTTCCAGATCTCCATCGCGTCGACCTTGTCCAGGCCGAACTCCCAGAACGATCCGGCGCCCGGTGTCATGGGGTGGGCGGCGACGACGAGCCCGCCCCGGGCACGCACGTGCTGCGCGTACTGGTCGAACTGACCGCTCGCGGGGCTGTAGTGCCAATCGATCCAGTCGCCCTGCGGCAGGCCGACGGCCAGCCAGTGCCCGTGCCTGGTCGTCACCTCCTCGGCATTGATGACCAGGAGGTCGCGGGGGACGTTGCCGTGCCAACCGAGGCCGGTCGAGTTGGTGTTGTGGTCGGAGGTGGCGATGAAGTCCATCCGGCCGGCGCGGGCGGCGGCGACGAGCTGGTCGACGGTCCGGCCCCCGTCCGAGTGTTCGCTGTGCAGATGGAGATCGCCCCGGTACCAGCCGGCGCCGTGGCCGGGTACCGCGGAGGGGAGGATGTCGTAGGGGACCGGGGGCAGCTGATCGCCGTACTCGAGGGTGACCTGGATCTGCCAGTTCATCCCGCCGGGTTCACTGACCAGTGGCCCGAGCGCGACGGACCACCGTCCCGCCTGGATCGGGCCCGGTACGTATCCCGGGGTGGCGTCGGAACCGGACAGGGTGAAGTCCCGTCGTGCCCCGCCCGACCAGCCGCGGAATCCGGTCGGCCCGAAGATGCCGATGTCCAGCATGTTGGACCAGGTGCCCGGGACGGAGGGGGATTTCGCGGGATCGAAGGTGGAGCTCACCGATATCCGCCGCACGCCGGCCGGTACGTCGAAGTCGACCGACGACCACTGGTCGAACCCGAACGGGGAGTGCCCGTCGTAGGTGGTCCTCACCGTCTGCCCGGGCGTTCCGGCGGTATCGGCCCGCGCGATGTCGGCGGGGACCAACGCGGCGAGTCCTCCCGCGGCCAGCAGCGATCCGAGGCGCAGCAGGTCCCTGCGCCCCAGATGCCCTGCCGGCGTGCGGATGGTGCCGGGATCGTTCGGAACGTCGCTCATGCGAGCCCTTTCTTCGTCGGGTTCCGGCAGCGGAGTGCGAGCGACACGGACGGCCGAACCAGGCCGGTGCCCGTCGCGGGGCTGGGAGAACCGCGGTCGCCGTCCGTCACCGTGGGTCTGCGATGAAGCCTGGATCGTTCGAACGAACGGTATGACAAGTCCCTGCCAATCGCCAGGGGCTGAAACGCGAAAACCTGGCACGCCCGGCCACCCGATCACTGTGCCGTCGGCGGTGACGGCGCTCCGACGAATGGGGGCCGGGGTGGCCGGGAGATACGAACGGGAAGCGCTCAAGGAAGACGCCGCTGCCTTTTCGCGCCGCCGCACACCACGACGTGCATGCCGATGCCGGTGCGGGGAGACGCTCTCTCACAAGCCCGCCGGACGATACCGAGACGCGGCATCGGAATTCCGCCGGACCCGAGGTGCATGATGAGCCAACCGCTACCGCGTCGTGCGGGCCCCGACAAGCGTCGCGTGATCTCGGTGAGAGATGACGACGGCCTTCCCTGCGGTGTTCTGCGCCCCGGCCGTCTGTGGGCCGCAGGCGCCGCCACCGCGGTGGTGGCGGCCCTCACCGCAGTGATCGCCGTGCTGTTCGTCCGGGGCGTTCTCGACATACCCGTCTTCTCGTCAGGCTCGCACCCGGTACGCGGCCACCTGACCAGCGGATCACTCGCCCTGTGGTCCGCGATCGCGGCGCTCACCGCCACCGGCCTGATGCTGATACTGCTGAAGGCAGTGCCCAGACCACTCCTCTACTTCGGCTGGATCGTGGGGCTCTTCACCGTCCTCGCCGTCCTCACTCCCTTCACCGGGGACTCGACCCGCTCGGTACAGGTGGCCTCCGCCGTCATCTATGCCGTGCTCGGGCTGGAGACCGGGCTGCTCATCACGGTGGCCACCCGGTCCTCGATCCTTCCGATCGTGCCGACCGAGGCGGTCCCCCCGGCGGACCAGGCCGCGTACCGGTGGCCGGGACGTGACCGTCCGCAGGGGCGGCCCCGGGCATAGCAGAGGCGGCTCGGACGAGGCGTCCGACTCACTCCCGCCCGGTGATCGGGGGCGCGTCGGCCTGGTCGAGCACGTGGTCGATGACGGCCAGGAGCGACGGCAGGTTCTCCGCCCAGTCGGCGGCAGCCATGGCGAAGGCGGTCCGGACGGCGGAGGTCAGCGCGATGGCGGCGGAGAGGTCACCGATACCCAAGTGCTGACCCCGCCTCGGAGCCACGATGGACCCGGCAGGGCTGAGATGGGGATCGAGGTGCGAGAGCAGCACGGTCCGCTCGTCGGCGGAGAGACCGGTCAGCCGCCGGCCGTAGGCCATGAGGACGAAGGTGACGGCCTCGGCCATTCCGTCGAGCGCGTCGCCCAGTTCGGAGCCGGGGCGGCGTGAGGCGAGCCCGGACAGCCACAGGCCGGCCCGCGCCCCGCGCTCGGCCGCCGCCCGCAGCACCGTATTCCTGGCCGCGCCCAGAGCGTCGTCCGTCGGGGCGACACCGGGCGGGGTGAGGCGGGGGACCGCGCCGAACCTCGTCGTCAGGGCCGGTCGTTGAGAGTAGGGGGTGCTCATACGGAACTTCTTCCCGGGGAACGCCCCTCATGCCCCGCTCCGCAGGTCCGGCACCCGTTCGGACGACCAGCACCGAAGGGCACGAGTCCGCTCCACACCCGACCGCACCGGGCGGCCCGAGACCCTACGACCGGTCCTGACTGTCCCGCCAGGCGACGGCCCTCATCAGCTGCTCCTCGTCCAGACCGGTCACGGCCATCACCCGTTCGTACATCTCGTCCTCGTCCAGCGGACCGAGCTCGCCCACCGCCCGGGTTATCTGCCCGGACCACAGCTCCTCCTTGACGAAGGGACGGCGGTGGTAGAAATCGGCCAGCTGGAACAGGTGCGACTCGCAGCACGCCCGCAGCAGACGCTCGCCGTCGAACCGGGCCTCCGCGGTCACCGCGGAGGAGTCCGGAACGCGCAACCCCACCGCATCGCCGATGGGCACCAGCGTGCCGCACTGGTCGCACAGCTCCCATTCGCCGGCCGGGCCGTCCGCGTGCGCACCGCCAGAACTGTTCATCCCTCCGGTGTACGCCCGGGACGGTACATTGCGCGAACCGACGGCGCGTCCGCGCGAGGGGGCGGGCCACGGTCGGGACGGTGGGAGGAAATCCCCGTGTCCGCAGCGCCGGTGGGGGAAGCACGGATAGCGTTTTTCACGGGCACCTCAGACGTTTCCCTGGCGGGACGCGGCCGGATGCGGCGTCGTGGGCCGTCGCGGAGATCGGCGCCGAGGTGCTGCACCACCCCGGGAATCCGTTCGTGTGGGAGGTCCGGTGGGCGATCGGAGCCGGTGGGTCACGCGTGACCGGGGCTGAGAACGGCCCGGACCTGGAGCCTCTCCTGCACGCGGCCGTCGAGGCGGCACGTGGGACCGCGCCGTTGAACGATCCACGCCCGGCCGGGCTGCAGCGCGACCTGAAAGAGCTCTGCACCGACTGGCGGCACGCCGCGGTGGGGTCGACCAGTCGCCTGCGCACCGGGGACGGCTGGGCCGAGGTCACCGTCACCTTCGCCCCTGAGCCCGGCTGCCCGTTGTGATCACCGGCCGACCGAGGCCGTTGTCAACGTGCCGTGCGTGCCTCGTCCTGAGCGTCCAGGATGGCTCGGGCCCGACGTTCGACCAGGATCGGCAGGAAGTCGGGGATGTGGCTGCCGTGGAGCTCCTGGCGCCCGTCGAGAACGGCCAGGAGGATCTGATCGCGTGAGCGCCGTCCACCGTAGGCGGCCTCCAACCGTTTGACGATCTTCCGCATGGCATCTTCCTCTCGGGGTGGCCTGGACAATGGCTCTCCTTCGGGACGACGAGCGCCGGTCGCGTAGGACGTGCCCGGACAGCAGGTCCGTACGGTCGATCGGCCGGTCGGTACCCAGTAGGTAAGCACCGGGCCGGTCTGCAGGAACAGGCCGGTGGCCGAGTCGTAGCCGGCGTCGGTGCGGCGGCCGGTTGCGTCGTAGGTGTAGCCGCTGGTGGTGCTGAAACCATTGGTCAGGGTGTTGCCGCCGCCGGGGGTGGGCGGTGTTGACCGTCGGGCGGTTCGTGCTCAGGGCCGTCACCCGGAGTCACGCGTGCCCGCGAGCCTCTGGACGTCGACGGATCCGGCCTCGTCACGGCCGAGACGTCCAGGAGAGCCGGATGCGCAGCGAACCGACCGTCAGTCCTGGCCGACGTCCCGCCCATCGGTGGGGGCGATCGCGGTGAAGGAAGGGACGACGGCGAGCAGCCGGAGGGCCTTCGGCGCGGGTGGCTCCCTTTCTGTGCACGGTGGTTCGAGGTCGGAGATCGGCGTGTTGCGTGCAGACCCGATCTTTCCGGTGCGGGGTCCGTGGCGGAAGTGGGAAGGGGGCAGATCATGCCAGGCAACAAAGCCGCAACCGCTCTGGTGGCAGCTCGGGGTGGCGCGTCCGCGCCCTCCGCGGGACGGCTCCGGACGGGCAGCTGATCTACCCGACCCCGGACCCGGCGCTCCTCGGCGAACCGGGCATGTCCAAACTGAAGTCACCTCCGCCCGCTACCGCCTGCGATTCGTCAACGCCTCCAACGCCCGCCGCCACGAACTGGAACTCGGCGCCACCGCGGACCGCACCTTCGTACAAGTCGGCAGCGACGGAGGACTACTGGCCCACCAGGTCACCCATCGCACCCTGCACAGCGCCGCCTGGTCTTCTCCCGCGGCGGCGGCCAACGGCGGATCAACGGAACGACCTTCGACCCGGCGAAACCACTGCTGAGCCAGTCCGGTGGCGCTGTCCGGCGTGGACTCTGTTGATCCGTAGGTTCACGCCGTTGCGAAGGTGCTTGCCCGAGCAGTCGGTGCGACCGTCACCGAAATGGCCACCAGGGCTCCCCGGCGGGAGAGTTGAGACGTCACGACCTTACTCGACCGGCCCACAACCGTCCCGTCCGGCCGGCTCCCGATGGCGGCCGCCCTGAAGAGTCACCGGCCCTTGCGAGTCCGGTCGTCAGCCGGAGCGGCCGTCCTCCCGTCCGTGCCGGCTGCCGGTGTAGGCGCTGCGGCCGGGAGATCCGGGCCCGTGCTCGCTACTTGCCGTCCAGTGCGGCTACCAGCTGGGGCAGAGCGCCGCTCGCCGTGATGAGGGCCAGGTGGTCGTGGAAGTCCCGGCTGTGGACGATCAGGCCGTCGCGGACCCGCAGGACCTGGATGTCGGCGGACTCGAAGGTCCGTCCGGTGGGACGGTGGTGTACCTGGTAGTCCCATTCGGCGACGACCACCTCCGGGTCGTCGGTCCCCCGGACCACCACGTTCACCGGGGTCAGCTCCACGGGACTGCCCGCGGCCACCTGTGCGAACCGCTCTGCGAGTGCGGCCCGCCCCTGGGTGCGGCGTGGTCCGACCGGCTCGAAGACGGTCTCGACCACGGCGTCCTCGGCGTAGAGCCGGGCCATGGCCGGCACCGGCGTGACGGTGGAACATCTCGGAGCAGACCCGGCGGCCAGGCAACGGATCTTCGACGTGGTCTTCGGCGGGCTCCGACCGCACTGATGCGCGACACACCGCCCTTCTGCGCCCCTGTGCGGGCAAGCGGCCGCACCGTCGATGCGAGCACCGGACCCGGGAGGCGGACGACCGCCTGGCGCCGGTCCTCCGGGCGTATCCCCCTCAGGCGGGGGAGCGGCCGATCGCACGGAAGGTGCGCCGGTAGTCCCGGGGAGCCGTGCCCAGATGCCGGCGGAAGTGCTGGCGCAGCGAGACCCCGGTGCCGAAGCCGCAGCGGTGGGCGATGTCCTCGATCGGGCTGTCGCCGTTCTCCAGCAGGTGCTGGGCCGCGCGCAGGCGCTGCTGCAGGAGCCAGTGGCGCGGGCTGGTCCCCATGGCGGCGGTGAAGTGGCGGGCGAAGGTCCGCTCCGTCATGGCGGCGATCGCGGCCATGCCGGCGACCGTCCAGGAGTCCGCCAGGGCGCCTTGGACGTGCCGGCACACCTGGGCGATGGGGTCCCGGGTGTCCGCCGGCCCGGGAGGGATCGGGGTGGTGATGAACTGGGCCTGGCCGCCGGCCCGGAACGGGGCGGTCACCATGGCCCGGGCGAGGGCGCTCGCGGTCGTGTCGCCGTGGGACCGGCGCACCAGGTGCAGGCACAGGTCGATGCCGGCCGCCACGCCGGCCGACGTCCAGACCCGGCCGTCGCCCGTGAACAGCACTTTCGGATCCACCGTCACCAGCGGATGGCGCCGGGCCAGGTCATCGGCGAGAGCCCAGTGCGTGGTGGCCGTCCTCCCGTCAAGGAGGCCCGCCGCAGCCAGAACGAACGCCCCCGCGCACAGGGCGGCGATCGGGGTACCCCGGCCGTGGGCGTGCCGCAGGGCACGCAGCACCCGCTCGGGCGGCCGTAGTGCCGGGTCTCCCAGGCCCGGCACGAGAATCAGCCCGCATCCCGCCAAGGCATCGAGGTCATGGTCCGGAGCGCACAGCAGACCGGTGTCGAGACGGACCGTACGCAACTCCGGAGCGCACACCAGAAGGTCGGCCAGCGGGGCGCCGGGGACCGCCCGGTGCGGTCCCCAGACCTCGCCGACCACGGCGTAGTCGAACGCCCGGACCCCGTCGAAGACGACCAGACCGACCGCGTTCACGAGCGGGACGCCGCAACGAGCGGGCAGGCCGCCATCAAGCGCAACAAATGGTATGAATCACCTATCACTCGTGAAAGTGTACGGATTCCCCGATGCCCGCCCGCCCCATCCGCCCGGTCCGCGCCGCCCATGCTTCGTCCGGGTACCCGAAGGACATCCCGAACAACAGCCGGTGATCATCGGGCAGACCGAGCGTCGCGCGGACCGTGTCCGCGTAGAAACCCACGGTCGTCTGTGCGACACCACCCAACCCCCGTGCCGCCAGAGCCAGCAGAAAGGTCTGGGCGTACATACCGGCGTCCGCCGCGATCCGCGCTCCCGCGAACGCGGGTACGCAGAGGAGCGCGACCTGCGGCGCGCCGAAGAACTCCAGATTGCGACGCACCACGGCCCGGCGTCCCGCCTCGTCCTCGCGCGACACTCCCCATCCGTCGAGCAGCGCCTTCGCCTGCACCCGCCGCCGCTCCCCGTACGCGCCTTCGTATGCGGCCCCGTCGTGCGGGAAGTCGAGGCTGTAACGCTCCTCGTCGTCCGCGCGCAACAGAGCCTCGGACAGCCGGTCACGCGCCGTACCCCGGACCACGTGCACGATCCACGGCTGGGTGTTGGAGTTGGACGGAGTCAGCTGCGCCTCGTCCAGCACTGCGCGCAGCACGTCGTCGGGCACGGACCTGTCGAGGAACGAGCGGATCGCACGGCGGTCGCGAACGACGTCGCTGAAGGACGGGGTGGGGGACATTCGGTGTTTCCTTGATCGGGAGGCGTGAAGCGGCGCCGCCGGGCGGCGGCGATGAACGGCCTCGGCGCGGAGCGCCGTGGAGGGAGGCACCTTCATCACACCGGAATCCTCCGGGTTCCCGACCCCGGGCGGAAGCGGCCGGGCCGACAGCTATCGATGGGAAACCGCCAGGAGCCCGCGGGTGTACGCCTGCGCCCGCCCACGCGGCCTCTCCTCGGCCCGGTGACCAGATCTGCAGCTACTGGAAGTAGTTGCCGTCCTCCGCCCACAGCATCAGCTGTTCATCGAGTATCACCCTGAGGCTCTCCCGGTCCGGGCAAATACTTCGTACCAGCATCTGTGCGGCCTCGGGGAAGAATCCGACTATTGCCTCCATGTCACCCCATACCAGTTCGGTGAATGCATCGAGGCGGAGCTCTCCACGATTTGACTTGTGCTTGGCGAAGTGGCCGTTCCAAATTACTCCGAGAACTTGCACGAAGGATTTCTCTATTGCCACCCTCAGTGCTGCTGAGTCTTTTCCGGAGGCGAGCTCGTCCTCGATCTGGGTGAAGTGGGTGTTCGGCCTGCCGTACTGGAAAGTTCCGAATGTCTTCGTATTGGCATTGGTGAACATGTGCTCCATCATGATGTCGACGGTTCCCATGTTCCGCCGGGGGGCCCGCCCCAGTGCCTCGATTGCCCGGCCGTAGTTGTATTTGTCGGTATTCATGTTCTCGCGGACGAATGCGATTCTGTCTTCGGGGGTCCGAAGGCTGGACCAGGTGTCGCGGAGCAATGTGTAGCCGAGGCCGAGGTATGCCTGGACGTCTTTCTGGGGGAGCTGATCCACGCGCATCGTGGTCCCATGCGCTGCCAGTGCATCACTGAGCAGGTCCGCAAGATCTCCGGTGGAGAAGCCGACTGAAAGCCAGTATTGAACCTCTTGGGAAACGTGGCTCAGGAAGACGACTCCGCTCAGTACGAAGCTCGGATAGAATATTCCTTCGATGCTTTCTATGACGGACTTGACGTCCTTGATGAGCGCGGTTTCGTCGCCGCCGCCCGCAGCCGCTCCGAGCTCACGCAGCCGAGCGGCTATTTCGCCTTTCGCCGCTTTGGTGTCGTACGCTCCGGCCGTCGGATCGTCAACGGATCCCTGAGTCGCTCCGCCGGTGCTCGGCGGTGGGGGAATCTCGCCGATCGAGGGCGCCTCCAGCACGGCTTGAGCGCCGTATTCATCAGTGATGACCCAGCAGCCTCCCCAGTTCCCGAGATGGACGGTCGAATCGACCTGAGGGTTTTGTGGGACATACTGGTCGACGGCCGTGCAGACGTACCGGATTTCACGGTTCTCGTCGACCACGTAGAGGTATCCATCGGGATCCGCGAGCACGGGATACCCGTGGCAGTAGACGGGCTGTCCTTCGTATGTTGCGGGATGGACGTCGGAGTCGATCGCGGTCCAGTCGACTCTCGTTGGCGGTTCCACGATGGTCGGCCCTCCTCCGGCAGCATGCAGGTGGACAAGATGTGCCACAAGACTGACTGCCCCCGGCGGTGCACGGGCTTCCCGAAAGTCCAGTCTTTGGGGTCCGGCCCTGGGTGCGCCCCCCGATACGCTCAACCCCGGGAGACGGCAACCGACTTGCGCACGACCGCGCCCCGTCGGAAGCTGCATGACCTGGCCGGCGACGACTGCGCTCCGGGCCATGCGCGCCTTCGGCCGCCCCGCGGAACCCCACCGGTGGGGTGAGGCCCGCGGGGCGTCACTGCACGCGCACTCACCTCTTGTGCTGCTGGGATTCGGTGATCTGCCGCAGGAGGGAACGAGGGACCGTCCGGCGCTGCACGGCCGCCGAGACACCGGGGAACAGGCCGCCGATGGCGCTGCCGACCCGGAGGGAGACCGGTGCCACGTTGACCTCGACCCGGTCGCGTTCGATCGCGTTCACGGTACCGGCGGCCACCTGTTCCGGGCTGACCGTGCGGATGCCCGCGGGCGGTTTGGCGCCGGTATCGGCGAACATCCCGGCGTCCCGGACGAATCCCGGCTGCACGATCGACACTCCGACCCCGGTGCCGTGCAGGTCCTGCCGCAGGCCGTGAACGAACCCGCGCAGGCCGAACTTCGCAGCACTGTAGAGCGACGTCGCGGGTGACGCGGTGCGTCCCGAGATGGATCCGATCATCACCAGATGGCCGCGGCCGACCTTGACCATCCGCGGTGCCAGTAGCCGGGCAAGCACCAACGGCGCCCTCAGATTGACCTCCAACGACCGGTCGATCTGCTCCGGCGTGTAGTCGAGCAGGTCACCGCTGGCGGGCAGAGCGGCGTTCGCCACCAGGATGTCCACAGCGCCGGCTTCTTCGGCCAGACGTTCGACGGCCTGGCGATGGCTCAGATCGGCGACGATGCCGCGGACGCGGAATTCCTTCACCAGGGCGTCGAGCGCTTCGGCACGTCTGGTACTGACCACGACGTTCGCTCCCCGGGCGAGCAGACCACGGGTCAGCGCTCGTCCGATGCCGCCATTGGCCCCGGTGAGAAGAACGGTCGATCCACTGATGTCCAATGTGACCCTCCAGTCGTTCGTTCGAACGAACAGTAGCGGAGGGCGGGAACGAGCGCGATGCCTACGCGCGGCAGGACCGGCCTCGGACGCATGCGGGGCGCGAGGGGAGGTGTGCTGCTTGTGCGACGCCGGAGCCGACAGCCATTTGCGCCTTTCGCAGAGAACTCGTCGATACCGGAAGACGGTTGTAACGCTTCCGGGGGGCGCGCGTGGAAATGTCGTGCGGACATCGGCCCGCACGAACGGGCGGCGGGGGTCCATAGCGGCCCGGTGCCGAGTGGTACGACCGATCACGCGCCGCATTCCCCGGCAGGAGTCCGACGGCGGCTTGCACGGGGAGCGGCCGAGAAGTCCATGCCGGTCACCCCGGCGGCCGTCGCGTCGCGGGAGCACCCGCCGCCGCTTCATGCGCACGACCCGTGCGGTCTCCGTGGAACAATGTGCCCATGGCGAACCCCACCGGAGCCCGGGAACGCATTGTCGCGGCCACCTTGCAGATCATCGGCGAAGACGGCGTTGCAGCGGTCACCAATCGCCGCATCGCGAAGGAAGCCGACGTCTCCCTCGGCTCGATCACCTACCACTTCGCCACCCAGCACGACCTGCTGCGCGAGAGCCTGCGATTCTTCGTCACCCAGGAGACCTGCCGGTTCAACGATCTGGCCGCCCTCAGCGCCGACCGGATCACCCTGCAGGAAGCCGGCACGCTCGTGAGGCAGGTGGTGGCCGATTCCGCCATGGACAAGGAGGACATCGCCCCCTTCGAGCTCTACCTGCAGGCAGGCCGGGACCCCGAGCTGCGTGAGGCCGCCGCCGAATGCTTCGAAGCCTACGACCACCTGGCGACCTCGATCCTGGCCAACCTCGGTGTGCCCGAACCCCACCGCCTGGCACGAGCCGTGGTGGCCCTGGTCATCGGGCTGCAACTCCGCCGCATGGCGACCGGCGTCCTCGCGGACGACCTGGTGGAAGCACTCCTCCTCCTGATCGACACACCCGCCTGAGGCTCCTGGCCGCACACCCCCTACCGGAGCGGGCGCCCCGCCCCGCCCGCAGCCGCCCGTACGACGCATCCCGGCCCGGGACGCAGGGGCTCGGGCCGGGACGCCGCTTCAGTTCGCCTGCTCGTAAGCCTCTCGAACATTCGACGGAACCCGCCCGCGATCGCTGATGTCGTACCCGTTGGAACGAGCCCAGTCCCGGATTTTCGCGGTGTCCTCCTTCGAGGTGCGAACGGGCCGCCGGGGACCTGCGCCGCGACCGCTCTGACGGCGAGCACTATCGACGAACGGCGCAAGGGCGTCACGAAGCTTGTCCGCGTTCACGCTGTTCAGATCGATCTCGTAAGACCTTCCGTCAAGAGCGAAGTGAACGGTCTCGGCCGCCGCTCCACCCTCCAGGTCGTCTTCCAACACGACATGCACGCGCTGCGCCATCTTCACTCCAGGATCGATGTTCTTCTGCATTGATCATCATACGCCTATGGATTGGCATTGAAAAGAATTATTCACCAGGGCGGAGCGGCGCACTCGGTGTTCGGCGGGATTTCCCCCGCACGAGGTACGGTTTACCGGCGTGATCCTCGGTTCTGTGCTCCGGCCGGGGCGGGAAATTAAATCCGGCTTATCGTGCGGGCCCGTCGCCCGACCGCTGCGCGACTGCTGCGCGATCGGCACCCCAGGGGCTCCCGGCGGGTGCCCGACCGGCCGCCGAGCCGCTTCCCGCCGCGGGGTCGGAGGTTCTTCCGGCGGAGGTTCGGGAGAACCGTCGGGGCACTGACTGACATGACCGGAACCGCTGGTGCGCCGGAGCATCCTTCGACTACTGTTCGTTCGAACGAACAGTGAAGGGTGGTTTCGTCCATGGTGTCTGCTCCCCTGCAGGGAGGCTTGATCGGACAGGCCTCGGTCCTCGCCGGGAGGCAGCTGTCCGCAATGGAGCTCGCCGACCGGACCCTGCGCTGCATCGATGCCTCGCAAGCCACGCTCAACGCCTTCCGCCTGGTGCGCTACGAAGCCGCGCTGGACGAGGCCGCCGAGGCCGACCGCCGTCTCGCGGCGGGGGAACGCCTGCCGCTGCTCGGTGTGCCCATCGCGGTCAAGGACGACATGGACGTCGCCGGAGAACCGACGGCACTGGGGTGTCCCGGAACGGCCACCCGCAAGAAATACGACTCGGAGTGCGTACGACGCCTGCGAGCGGCGGGCGCCGTCATCGTCGGAAAGACCAACACCCCCGAACTGGCGCAGTGGCCGTTCACCGAGGGCACCGCGTTCGGCGCGGTCCGCAATCCATGGAACCTCGGCCACACACCCGGCGGCTCGTCCGGAGGATCCGCCGCCGCGGTGGCCGCAGGCCTCGTCACCGCCGCCCTCGGCTCCGACGGTGCCGGCTCGATCCGCATCCCCGCAGCCTGGACCCACCTCGTCGGCATCAAACCCCAGCGAGGACGGATCTCCACCTGGCCCGACCCGGAATCCTTCTACGGACTGACCGTCGCCGGCCCCCTCGCCCGCACGGTGGCGGACGCCGCCCTCCTGCTGGACGCCGTCGCCGGCAACCACCCGGCCGACCGTCACCGCATCGCACCGCAGCGCATGCTGAGAGCCGCCGACCGCGACCCCGGCCGACTCCGCGTGGCGGTGTCACTGCGCAGCGCGTACGCCGTCACACCGGCGCCGCTGGACCGTGAGGCCCGCGATGCCACACTCCGGATGGCCGAGACCCTGGCACGGCTGGGACACGAGGTGGAGGAGGCAGACCCCCGGTACGGGCTCATCGGCCCGGCCCAACTGCCCCGTGCCATGGCGGGAATCCGGGACAAGGCCGAGGAGGCCCCGGACCTCGGCCTGCTGGACCCCCGGACCAAGCGCAACATCGCGCTCGGCCGGCTGCTCGGCAGCCGGGCACTGCGTTGGGCCCGTGCGGCCGAAGGCCCCCTGCAGCGCCGGGTCGGCGCGATCTTCGACAGGTTCGACGTGGTGCTCACCCCGACCACCGCCCGGCCCGCGCCACGCGTCGGCGCCACGGCAGGACTCTCGAGCAGCCGGACCAACCGGGCCGTGATCGCCGCCTGCCCCTACGCGTGGCCTTGGAACGTGCTGGGCTGGCCCGCCATCAGCGTCCCGGCCGGCTTCACCGGACGAGGACTGCCCCTCGGCGCGCAGCTACTCGGTCCGGCGTGCAGCGAGCCGCTGCTGATCTCACTCGCGGCCCAACTGGAGGACGAACTGCGCTGGCACCAACGCTGGCCCAACCCCTGACGGACCGCCACCCGGACCTCAGCGACCGGATGAGACCATCGGAGCCATGCCCAAACCCCCGGAAACCCGAGACCGGATCATCGCGGCCGCACTGCGGATCATCGGCAAGGAAGGTGTGAGCGGACTGACCAACCGCCGGATCGCCACCGAGGCGGCCGTTGCCCTCGGGTCGGTGACCTATCACTTCGCCAGCCAGCACGACCTGCTACGGGAGAGCCTGAGGGCCTTCGTCGCCGAGGAGACCCGCCGCTTCACCGAACTCGCCGAACAGGCCGACACCCGCCGGATCGACCTGCCGGGAGCCGCAGCGGCGGTGCGCCGGCTCGCCATCGGACCCGACCTCGCCGGCGAGCACACCGCCTCGTTCGAGCTCTACCTCCAGGCGGGACGGGACACCGAACTCCAGGAGGCCGCCGCCGAATGCTTCGCCGCCTACGACCAGTTGGCCACCTCCATCATGCGCGCACTCGGCGTCGAGAACGCCGAACGGCTGGCCAAGGCCGCGGTGGCGATGGTCTGCGGCCTGCAACTGCGCCACCTGGCCACCGGGACCGCCGGGGACGACCTCGTCGAAGCCCTGCTCCTGCTGGCCGGCGACCGACCGGGGTGACAGTGCGGTGAGGGCCACTCCGGTCCTTTGGAGCGCCGGTTCAAACGGATCGCCGTGCTGGGAACGACGCCTCGACACCGGGGACTTCCGGTTTCACTTGCTCGCGCACTCATCTGCCGGCGACAGCTGAGCGAGTAGCCCCTGTGATCGTACTATGAGTTCCTCGATCACTGATCTGGATACGGGACCTGGGCTGGTGGAGTGACCGTGTATCAGGTCTGGGCCTTGGCGACCCGGGTCGGCTTCGACAAGGAATGCCGTCTCTACTTGGTAATTAATGCGGCGGATGAGTGCAGTTTGTTCAGGGCAGATCCCCTACGCGATTTCCGGTCCGGTGCCGCGGTGTGCGACGTCAACCCGACAGCACGGACCGGCCGGTCCGGCATCTGATCTGGGCGCCCGGAAAGCCTATTTCCGGTACTGCCCCTCCTGATTCCATAATCGACACATGCTGACCTGTGACTCGCGAACGAGTGCCTCGCCTGATTCCCCATCGGGCACTTTGAGCAGCCCGGGCTGGGGGAAGCTGGATTCTGCATGGCTTCTGGCGGACGCGGCCACCCTCCGGTAACGGGGCTTTCGCCTATTGTCTTCGCTGCGGAAACCGGGATATGCAGGCGAGAGCGCATGAAATAAGGAGAGACTATGCCTTTGGATTTCTCATCCACGGCTCTGACGGAGAATAATGCTCGGCTCGTCCAGGCTACGCGAGGCTCCTGGACGGAGGTGATGGACGGAGGGTTCGACTTTCCGGACGGGCTCGCTGCCCATTTTCTGCTGTACTGCCTTTTGGATGGCGGACAGAGCGGTGTGGCAAAAGTCAACGACTACTATGAGTCGGCGGCGCGTCGAGGGCGCGAATGTGAAAAGTGCGGGAAGCTGGCAGTCACAATAGGCTGGATACTTCAAAATAACGGGTTTGCCCCGAGGTCGGCTGAGTCCATTGCGACTGAGCTTGACTATCTTCCGTCCGTGCTCAGGGGTTGGCGAATCCTGGCCCCGCCCAAAATCCCTGCGGAAATTTCGCCACAATACCCGATCTTCAGTGTCCCTTTCCAGTACATCCTTCCTTCCCTGGATGCGCACAGCATTCAGGGTGAGCTCGCCGTGCGGGCTGTTGCGTACACGAAGCCGTATTCAGGTCCCGATGACGATTCGGAGAGCGAAGGTGACTCTTACGAGGCCATCGGGCACAGTCCTTCCGGTGATACCGAGAGCGACTCCGAAAGCGAAGAGCATGACAAGGCCGCATTCAAGGCGTACTCGCCGGAGCAGGGTTTCTGGAATGATGTGGAATTGCTTGTAAATAACCATGATCTCATTGGTGGATATTGGGATATGTATTGCAAGGAATGGAAGGCCGAAGGATTGTTCAGGACTATCGCCCCTCCGCCTGAGCAGATCCCGCAAAATGATCAAGATTCCAGCTGGCAGGAAATTGTAGTCCAGCCGGAAGGTGACATTGAGGATATCTTCGCCAATGGATTTCTCGGCCTGACGCGCGAGCAGTGGGAGAGTCTGGCGGGTGACGCCCCACTGATATCGGCCAAGTTGCAGTTCATACGGAAGTCATTTTCGCGCAACCTCGAAAGCATGTTCATGGGCGAAGTTGATCAGGTTGCCCAATCCACCCTTCCTGCGGAATTGGAGATCGAGGTCCATCGGGAGATTGTTCGCGGAAAATTCCAGGCGATCCTTGCTGATTGGGAGGCGGAGAGGGGAGTTAAGATCCCTGCCCTCGTCAAGCAAGTGCAGGACGGTCTCGTCAACGAGGTCCTCGGAAAGGTCGGCCAGATCCTGTCCTTGCCCAGGGACAGCTTCCCGGATGGGGACGCAATCGCCGCAGAATACCTGGAGGGGAAAACCAGCATGCGGTCTTTTGTTGTAGTGCATTTCCGGACATGGGGTGCGCGTCTCTTCAAGAGGGTGGAGGAAATGGGGGATAAGTTCGTAAATTCCTATCAGAATCCCCGGAATGATCGAGTAGTATTGGAATCTCTCAAGGTTTTCCGAGGCACCCTCACCGCTGCGAACAATCTTTGGCTGGCGGACTTCAGGGCGCCTTTCGGCTGATACGGAACGGGGTCTTTTCGTTGGTCCCGGAGACGTTGAGGAGTCGCTGGAACGCCGGGGCCGATTGATCAGGCTGCGAGCAGTGCAGGCAAGCGCTTGGCCGGGTATCTCCGGCCGAGCGCCTTGTGCGGGCGTTCGCCGTAGGTAGGGAATCCGGGTTTGGCCGCCCCGGGCGCGGCTCATGTGCTCCACCTGTCTTGCCGATGCTCGGCGGCGATCAGCAGCGATGGTGGGTTCCGCCCCGGTTCAGTCACACGGTGGAGTGTCGTGGGTCGGGCCCCCGCCCAGGAGCGTCTGAGGCCATGGGGCGGGGAGGTCTAGTGCTGTGACCGCAATAGGTTCGCCGGGTTGGCGCCGGAGGGCCTTCGGCCGGTTGGGTGTCGTGAGACGTTCAGCTCGGAAGGGGGCCCCAGGTGGCGGAGCCGGTCGGGGTTCGCAGACTGACGGACCAGGAAGGTCAGCAGCCACCGAGGATCGTGCGCCGGGGCAGCACGAACACCGTGCGCTACCGGCGGGCGATGATGCTGCTGGCCTCAGCCGGCGGCAACCGCGTCCCGGCCATCGCCCGGCTGGTCCAAGCGGACGAGGACACGGTGCGGGACGTGATCCACCGGTTCAAGTCCTGGCCGCCCAACGCCGCGAGCGCGCCCGCGTCCGCAGCGAGAAGGGCATCCGATGGGGCGGACGCCCTCTTGCAGCAGCCGCCGGCTGATCGACCCGGCGAACTGATGTGGTGGTGGTCCAGGTCGATCACCCAGGGGACGGTCCAGGGTCGTTGTCAGGGTGATCACTGATGGGCGGCGCCAGCTGTACGCAGCAGAGTTGACGCGGTCAACAAGTCCCATGAGCGCCGTTCAGGAGAGACTCGATGCGCATCCGCCTCGCCGTCACAACCCTCGCCCTGGCCACTGCTCTCAGTGCGGGGGCGGCTCTGCCCGCAACCGCCACCACGCCTGCGTCCAGCGCCCCCGGCGTCCGCGACGCCGACCGCCCGAGGCATACGACCGCGTCACCGTGCGCCAGCTGCTCGACCACACGAGCGGCCTGCCCAGGCCCGCAGGAACCCCTGGCCCGGCCGACGGACCCGGATGGCAGCTCAAGTCCGTGACGCCCGAAGACTTCTTGCGCGAGTCGAACGCCGCGGCGGCCACCGACGTGCCGCCAGCAACGCCCGCCGCACAGCAGTACAACGGGCTCCACTCCTTGGTCCTCGGCCTGCAACTGCGCCACCTGGTCACCGGCACCGCCGGGGACGACCTCGTCGAAGCCCTGCTCTGCTGGCCGGCGACCGACCGGGGGTGACGATCTCCGGGCCGGACACCGAGGTGGAGGTCAGCCAAGATGACGGACCGCGCCCTTGGCGGACTCCCGCCACAAGCGCCTCGCATCTGTGAAGCATCTGGTGAAGATGTTCGCCGAGTCCCTGAAGTAGCGAATCCTCTGCTTCGCCTCGTCCTGCGGGAGCCCTTCTTTGATCATCGCCTTGACCTTTTCGGTCTCGCGCTTCAGTAGGTTGCTCATCATTTCTTCGCGACTCGTCCGGATGGCTGCGATGAAGTCATCGATGGCTCCGGATCCCTCCAATGCGACGAACGCTGCCATACTTTCGTAGTTGCCATGGAGGAGCCAATTCGCCGAATCTGTGTCAGCCTTCTCGTTTCCGCTCGGATGAAACATGAGAACCCTGTGGGAAGGTTCGACGACCCGAGCCCTGAATACCGCTCCGAACCTGCCGCACAGGTCGGCCCGCTGCTCCTTCCATGTTTCGTTGATGATCATGAAGGCTTCAAAGCCTGGTTGATCTTCCTCGCCGGCCTCCCTCTTATATTCGTTCGGCAGTGAACCCCAGAAGGTCGTCTCGGCCGTCACGACGATGTTCGTCAGCAGTTCGGATCCGCCGCCCTCATCTGTGAGGAGCCGCCATGCGTTACCGGACAGGCCGGAGTAGCCCAGGGCGTACTTGGCTGCGGCCGGATTGCCGGCGTCCGGCTTCGGCAGCGACGGAAGCCCCCAATCAGCCGGGATTCTCTCGACCTCGGGAAGCTTCTCCTGCTGCGACGGGACAAATTCATCAACCACCCCTCTCAGGAAATTCTCCTTCTCCGTTCCTTCCAGTCTGCGCGCCTTCTCCGCCTGCGCCTCCAGGTACTGCCGCCGCGCTTTCTCGGTCAGCCGGCCGTCCTCCAGCCGGAGCAGTTCATCATGCAGACGGCCGACCTCGTCGATATCGGAATTCAGCTGGTTCATCCGGTCCTGCGTTACCGGCTGCGGCTTGTACGAGTCGTCCATGGGATGGTTGCCGCCATTCCAGTCCACCTGGTAGTCGTACCAGGTGGTTTCGATGTTGCTGAAAGAGGACAGGCCCTTCAGGCGCGCATAGAAGTCGACGACGCCCGGATCGGCGACGAGCTCGTAATCTTCCAGGTCCTCCTCGTCGTCGCTGCTGATCGTCAGTGCCGCCCCGGTGGAGACATGCTTGCAGGCGCTTTGCATGATCCTCAGGGGGGCGGCGAAAAGGTCGGCACCTGTTGAACTGAATGCCTGGACTCCTCCCTGGGATATGATCTTGTAGCCCAGGATCTCCGATGGAATCCAGCCCTGCTGAAGGGGGATATGGTTGGTTTCGAGCATCCACTTCAGCACTCCGGCCAGCTGGGCGCAGTCCGCGCACGCGCGGGCCTGGGCGGCAATCTTGCTGTAATTTGTCACTACGTCGTCACGGCTTTCCGTTCCCCAGTTGGTGGCGCAGTACATCATGAAATGTGCGGGAACCAGATTTTCCGACCATTGGTAGCTGATCGCCTGCTGATAGTTGCAGGCGAGAATGGCCCCGGCATCCATCTGAAGCTCAGCATACCTATTTGTGATGCTATCGATTGGTGACATGCTGGCACCCCGACCCTTTCTGGTGCTGCTGGTGCACAAGTTGACGGAAATCTGTGATTCATCGGATTTGACTGCAGGGGTGAGTGTTGCCGGTCGGAGCGGGCCGGTACGTGAGCAGAGAAATCCTCTATAGGACGGTAGTTGCTCGCGTGCCGTGGGATACCCGGCACCGAGGCAGCGGGCGGGGCAGCCCGGACTTCCCTTCGGTGAGGTTTCCCGGCGGCCGATCTCCGGCGAAGCCGCTCGCCGGGAGGGTGCGGACCTGGAGGGGCCCGGCCGCTCACAGCATGGATGTGCGCTCCGCAGAGCCCTGGCGGTCAGGTCCGGATCGCATGAGAGTGGTCCGCTGGCGGGCGCCACGGCCCGGCCACCGAAAAATCCCCCCGCCGCCACCCCTTGGCCGGAGCAGAAAGGCGCGGTACACCGTCAACACGGCGGCGCGCTGCTCACGTCCCTCGTGACAGGCCCTCAGGACTCTACCATCTCGCGCCGGTTCCGCCGACAGGGAAGGCCAATCCATTTCAGGCCGAACGGAAGGCACAGCCATGCCCGAAAGATCATTATCACGCCGTCAGTTCCTCTCCGGAACAGCAGCGCTGGCCGGAACGTTGACCGCCTCGTCGCTGTTCCTCAAGGCAGCGGCGGCGCCCGCGAGAGCACTGGAGAGCGGGGACCGGGTGCCGGCACTGGTGGTCGGCAGCGGTTACGGCGGAGCCGTGACCGCGCTGCGGCTGACGCAGGCCGGTATACCGACCGCCCTGGTCGAGATGGGACGGAGCTGGACCACACCCGGCAGTGACGGGAACGTCTTCTGCACCATGCTGGCCCCCGATGGACGCTCCACCTGGCTGCGGACCCGGACAGACCAGCCGGTGAGCTACTTCCTGGGGGCGCCCTACAACAGGAGCATCACCCGCTACACCGGTGTCCTCGACTGCGAGCACTTCGCGGCCACCCGCGTCTACCAGGGCCGCGGGGTGGGCGGCGGTTCACTGGTCAACGGGGGGATGGCCGTGGTGCCGCGGCGCCCGTACTTCGAGGAGATCCTGCC
Organism: Kitasatospora sp. NPDC048540; assembly: GCF_040651175.1. Classification (NCBI taxonomy): domain Bacteria; kingdom Bacillati; phylum Actinomycetota; class Actinomycetes; order Kitasatosporales; family Streptomycetaceae; genus Kitasatospora; species Kitasatospora sp. NPDC048540. The sequence continues at coordinate 17,457 of NZ_JBEZIR010000052.1, read as the reverse complement.
GCAGGTCGACGCGGACGCGATGTACGGCGTCTATTTCCCCCGGGCCAACGCCGGACTCGGCACCAACACCATGGACCAGGCATGGTACGAATCCGCATCCTGCTACCGGTACGCGAGGGTGGGCGCGCAGCAGGCACAGGACGCCGGCTTCAGGACCGTCTCCGTTCCCAACGTCTACAGCTTTCCCCACCTCCGGGACGAGCTGGCCGGCACCGCGCCGCGCTCGGCGCTGGCCGGCGAGGTCATCTACGGCAACAACCACGGCAAGCAGTCGCTGGACAAGACCTACCTGGCGGCCGCAGCCGCCACCGGGCGGCTCTCGATCAGCCCGCTCCACCAGGTCACCGCCGTTCAGCCGGCCGTGATCGGTACCGGCTACACCGTGGAGATGTCGCAGCTGGACACCGCGGGGAACGTCATCGCCAGGAAGACCGTCACCGCCGACAAGGTCTTCCTCGCCGCGGGCAGCGTCGGCACCAGCAAGCTGCTGGTGACGATGCGGGCCACCGGCCGCCTGCCGGACCTGTCCGCCGCCGTCGGACAGGAGTGGGGCAACAACGGCAACGTCATGGTCGGCCGCGCCAATCACCTGTGGTCGCCGACCGGATCGCTCCAGTCCTGCATACCGGTCCAGGGCATCGACAACTGGGACGACCCGGGCGGTCCCTGCTTCGCGGAGATCTCCCCCTTCCCCGCCGGCACCGAGCTCTGGATCAGCCTCTACCTGGCGATCACCAAGAACCCGAACCGGGCCGCCTTCACCTACAACACCGGCACCGGCGGCGTGGACCTGAGCTGGCAGCCCTCCTTCACAGCACCGTCGATCGCCGCCGCGGAACGGGTCTTCGACCGGATCAACGCCGCCGAGGGCACGGTCTACCGCAGCGACCTGTTCGGGGTCCACAAGACCTGGGGCGACGACTTCGTCTACCACCCCCTCGGCGGCTGCGTCCTCGGCAAGGCCACCGACCCGTACGGGCGGCTGCCCGAGTACCCCGGCCTCTACGTCACCGACGGCTCCCTGATCCCGGGCAGCACCGGCGTCAACCCGTTCGTGACCATCACGGCCCTGGCGGAGCGGAACATCGAGAACGTGCTCGCGAACGATTTCGCCTGACGCCAGGACAACTGCCCCATCGAGCAGCGTGAAAGCCGTGCACACTGCCCGATCCACTCGACCCGACAGCCAACGATCCTGGCCCCGCTCCGGGGCAAGGTGATGCCATGCCCGGACGCATCGAAGACTACGCACTCATCGGCGACCTGCAGACGGCGGCACTGGTGGGCAGGGACGGCTCGATCGACTGGCTCTGCCTGCCGCGATTCGACTCGGCCAGCTGCTTCGCCGCCCTGCTCGGAGGCGACGAGCACGGCCACTGGCGCCTCGCCCCCGCGTTCGAGGGCGAGGCACCGGAGCGCTCCTACGTCGGCGACAGCCTGGTGCTGCAGACCGAATGGACCACGTCGACCGGCCGCGTCCGGGTGATCGATTTCATGCCGCAACGCGACCGCACCCCCGACGTGATGCGCATCGTCGAGGGCGTCAGCGGCTCCGTGAAGATGGTGGGGGAGCTACGGCTGCGCTTCGACTACGGACGGATCATCCCGTGGATGCGCCGCACCGAGAACCACCGCATCGCCGTCGCCGGCCCGGACGCCGTCTGGCTGAGATGCGGAAACGGATCCCCCAACGGCGTGCGCACCAGGGGACGCGACTTCGCCACCATCTCCGAGTTCACCGTCCATGCGGGCGAACGGATACCGTTCGTGCTCAGCTGGACCCCCTCACACCACCGGCAGGGCCCCCGCCAGGACCCGGAGAAGGCGCTGCGGCACACCCTCGAAGACTGGCAGACCTGGTCGTCGCGCTTCTCGGCGCAGGTCGCCGAGACGGACGTCGCGGCGGTACGCCGCTCGCTGATCACGTTGAAGGCGCTCACCTATGAACCGACGGGCGGCATCGTCGCCGCCGCCACGGCGGGACTGCCGGAAGAGATCGGCGGCGAGCGGAACTGGGACTACCGCTTCTGCTGGCTGCGGGACTCCACCATGACCCTGTCGGCACTGCTCAACGCGGGCTACCACCAGGAGGCCAGAGCCTGGTACGACTGGTTGCTGCGCGCCATCGCCGGCGACCCGGCCGAGCTGCAGATCATGTACGGCGTCGGCGGAGAACGCCGACTACCAGAGGAGACCGCCGACTGGCTCCCCGGCTACGAGGGCTCCCGGCCGGTCCGCTTCGGGAACGCCGCCGTCGACCAGCTGCAACTGGACGTGTACGGCGAGGTGGTGGACACCCTCTACCTGGCCCATCGGTCCGGCATCCGGATCGAGCGTCACGTGTGGAGCATGCTGGTCAGACTGCTGGAGTTCCTGGAGGAACGCTGGTCCGACCCGGACGAGGGTCTGTGGGAGGTACGGGGCCCACGCCGGCACTTCGTCCACTCCAAGATCATGTGCTGGGTGGCGTACGACCGTGCGGTCAAGCTCGCGGAGGAGACCAGGCTCCCGGGCCCCGTCGAGCGCTGGCGCGAGCTGCGCGACCTCATCCACAGCGACGTCTGCACCCGGGGCGTCGACCACCGGCGCGGCGTCTTCACCCAGTACTACGGCGGCCGTGAGCTGGATGCGGCCACGCTCTTCGCGGTCAAGTCCGGTTTCCTGCCCGCCGACGACCCGCGGGTGGCCGCGACGGTCGAGGCGATCCGCCGCGACCTGCACCACGACGGCTTCATCCTCCGCTACCCGACACCTGCGGCCGAGCAGCAGGCGGACGCGGTGGACGGGCTCACCGGATCCGAAGGAGCCTTCCTGGCCTGCTCCTACTGGCTCTGCGACGCCCTGATCGCCATCGGCAGGACCGACGAGGCGCGGGAACTCTTCGACCGGCTGCGCGGTCTGGCCAACGACCTCGGCCTGATATCCGAGGAGTGGGATCCGCTTGCGGGCCGCCAACTCGGCAACACCCCACAGGCGTTCACCCACGTCGCCCTCGTGAACACCGCGCTTGCACTCGGTCGTGCAGAAGAACGCGCCTGACAGCGCAGGCCTCGTCGGGTGCGACTGCTGCGCGCAGCCGTCTCCCTGCGCTCCGCGCTCCCTGCGACCGGAGGGACGGGATGTGTCCACGACGTCGTCTGAACGTGCGCAATCTGTCGGTCCGTCTGTCAGCCGAGTTGCCGACCGGTGAGAACGATCTGCGCGAGATCCTGCGCGAGCCGAGCAGCGAGCTGGTCACGGACCACTGCCGCACCTGCGATCTGTCCGGCCCGGACAGCCCTTCGTCACTGGGATCGTGGCCAAGGGGCCGGCACGCATCATCGCCACGGCCCGGCAGGCACTGGCCGAAACCCCGCCGGGTGTATACCGGGGAAAGCCACACGATGATGCGACGGCCCGGCGGTGTGTCGTTACCCACGGCACGCTGCCTCCAGTACACCGGGGCCGGCACGTTGCTCGGACGGTCTGGTGGTCGGCAGACTTTCTGCGTCCAGAATATGGGTGGTACTGCACTTCGGATCCTTCCTCGATTCCTCGTTGACAAATAGGGGCGCGGTGCGCACGAGATATGCGGATCGACATGCCCGCACATCTGCCCGATGGCGCACTCTCCCGGAACCCGAAGAATGCTAACTTAGCGTGACTTCCAGGGGGGAAGTGACGAGTGGGTGCAGCTATGCAAAATTCAAAATCCGGCGGAAAGGGTCCTTCCCCGGATGCCGGACCCTCCCACGGTGGACCCGAGACACATCCAGGAGGGGCATCGAAACTGGACGTCGGCGGTTCTGGGGTCGGCCCGGCACAGCCGGTGGCCCCATCCGGGGCGGCCGGCGGCGAGGAATCACAACAGTACGAGATTCTTCCGGATCAGTTGTTTTCGGCAGGGAGATACGTCGAAGCAATGAAGGTCTGGCAGGCCGCGCTGAAGATTGAAGGCCTGGCCGCCGACGAGCGCGCCGCCCTTCAGTTCAACATGCTTGTCGGCGAACTCGCACTCATCGCGAACGGCAAGTCGGACACGGGCAGGCTGGGAAAGATGATCAGGGGGGTTGGAATGGAGACCGTCGAATCCGCCTGCATGGACAGAGGTCGCCCCGATGTGGCGGATTTCTGCCGCACCGTACTCGAAAATTCGGAGTGATGGTGGAGCCCAGGTACCTGATTTCGCCCGACCTCGTCGCAGCGGTCGGCGAGCACGCCACCGTCCTGCATGCACTGTACGGGGAGGAGGACTATTCCGGGGATGGAAGGAAGCGCATAAATCACGCTGCACTCATGGCGGATCTCATATATCTGGTATATGCCCTGGAATTCGAGATTCCCAACTATGCGGAGCCGGTGACCGAGGCCGACGAGGCAATAGAAAGGAATCGCAAGAGAATCCTCGAGAGGATTTCATGCATCAAGGGGGAGGTGGAAGACCTCAGGCGCCACGTGGACGAGACCTACACGCTCGGTGCCCTCGAGGACCAGGCGACCTGGCGGGCCGACGAGGACCAGGAGGGGTATCGGGATTTTACGGCGTGGGCTGTCGAGAGTCTCGACAGCCTGGCCAGGAAGATGCGTGTGAACGAGCAGGCCATAGCTTCCTCACTGGGCTCGCTGAAAACAGATCTTGATGATTACGCAAACTGCCCGGATCCCGTCAGCGGCGCTCCGCTCTGGCTTAACTCCAATGGTGAGGTAATCGATTTGGGCCAGCGGATCGTCAGTCATGTCAAATTGGCTATCGTCCGGTTCGATCGCCTCTGTCAGGCCTGGATGGACATCGGCAGCGACCTGACCGTCCCGGGCAATCCTCTGCACGATGTACAGCCACAGGAGGAGATCTTCTTCCACGGCACGACGAGCAACGATGTGGGAGCGAAGATCCAGACCTCCGGGCTGAAGCCCAGTGGATGGGGTGCTTATGGGAGAGGGGCCTACGCCACCCCATATCTGGAGACCGCTTCGGAATACACCGATGATGGTGCTCGCACTCTCGTGAACAAGGGACCCGGGCCGATTTTGAAGAGCGAGCTCGCACATGGTGTGGAGGTCCTGCATCTCTACAAGGTGGGGAGCCTCGGACTGAAGGATGATTTCGCTGATCTTTTCGAAGCGCGCCGGGTTCCGAAAGAACTACGTGATCTACCGGACTTCCCACCGGGGGCGGCGACAACTGATACCTGGGGAATCTGGGCGAGGGAGCATGGATACCGGGCCACTCAGATCCATGTACCGAGGAAGGAACCGAAGCAGGGGCACAAGAAACATCACCTGGTCGCTTTCGATCCGGATGCCCTCAAAATCCTCCTGATGGTCGATATCACCAACAGGAACCACCCCAATCACGCGTGGTGGCGCAACCGGGGACTGCTGCAGCGAAGGACCGACTTCACGTCCGAAGAGGTCCGCCGGACCTTGAAGCCCAGGCTGACGAATGTCGTAGGAAATCTCGACCAGGCCGCTGAGCTGCTGAGCGAGCCGCAGCAGCGCACCAGGCTACGGGACAATCCTCCGACTCCGCGTGACCCCCAGTCACCGGGAATTCAGGTGAAGGGTGAGTGGCACGGGGAGAGCCGCGCCCGGTCGGCTGCCCGCAACAAGGCTCTGCCGGATGATGTCGGTCGGGCCGGGACCTACTATTATGATGCGGCGGAACGCGAGGAGTTGGTGGCCCATCCGGACTGTGTGTCGGGACGCCTGCTGCTCAAAAATGGTAAGCCTTTTCCATCGGGCCGTTACGGTTGGGTCACCGATGCCGGGGAAAAGTCCAATCGGCTCTATCTGTTCGACCCGAAGGCCATTGCCGTCACCGACCGTCACGGGAATAGCATCTTCGGGAAGAAATTCATTCCGCTGGGCACGGTCGAGCAATTCAACACGATGGTGAAGGAACTGCAGAGAACGGACATCGACTGGTACATCGAGTTCATCCACCACTCGTCCGTCCTGGCCGGTGCCAACGTCGGCGGTGCCGGGGAGATCATCATCGAGGAGGGCGGGTACATCGAGAGTATGACCAACAAGAGCGGACACTATGAGCCTGGCAGCGAAGACATGTACCAGGCCCTGGGTGATCTCTCGGCCGCAGGCTACGACATCGTCGGCGAACGCCGCGGAAAATCTCCCACGGTCGAAATCATAGGTCCGAATGGAAACACCGAGATGACTGCTGCGGAGTTTCTGTCCGGACCAGCCGATCTCGGTCTCCGAGCCGCGCGCAAGGAGGCCGCGAACGAGGCGGCTGCGACGCAGGCCGTATACCGTGAGCATCTTGACAGGTCCGCGGAGGTGCGTCGCATCCGACACGAGGAGACGGTGGAGGCGGAGCGGGAGGAACAGCGGCGGCAACGTATCGAGGAGTTCAAGGAAGCGCATCCGGACACCCATGTCGCGAGATTCGATGACGACGGTGAGGCGGTCCTTTACAGCACGGACAGCACTCCCATCAGCACCTACCGCAATCGTAGCCCGGAAGACAGTCGAACCAGTGACCAAGAAATTGAGGAATCTGATTCCCTCGAGGACCCCGAGAAATCCGATTGACATCACCTGTCCCGCCGCATTCGACCCGCCGCGAGTGGCTGGTCGTGTGTGTGGGGCGCAGCGCTGCTCGTCATCCGGAAGGCGGACGGGGTCGGAGGGCGGCCGGCGTGCCGCAGTGGGCGTCGTTGTTGGGCTGTCGCTGGACGCCGCGATTCCGGGTTCTGTGTCCGTGTCCGCCGGTCTGATCGCTGAGCGCTTACGGGGCGCCATCGGCTTCTGGGTCCGGCCGGCCCGGACACGGTCCAGTTCGGGTTCGGTCTGGCGGCTTCGACGGGCATGCCCGCCTCTGACTGGGAACTGCCGCCGCTCGTCGCCTGCGGCGGCAGTTGTTCTCCGCTGTTTCCAGCTTCGTGGTCACCGTCCGCTGCCGGCGGCCCTGCGTGAGCCCGACGCGCGGTCAGATACCCTCAGGGCTAATCATCGCCAGGGCTCTGTCGAGGCCGGTCTGAATTTCTAGAATCACGTGGAAGTATCTTTCGGAATGAAGCGTGTAATCATTCTCTGCTTTCCGTGCCTCCAGGATTGTGAAATGGCTGGAGTCGGGCTCCTCCTGAGTGATGAGCGTATGGAAGCACTGCAGGGATTTGATCAGTTTGTCCAGGTTGGATGTAGCATCGATCAGCCTGCCCTGGTGGAATTTGACCAGAGTGACTATGTCCTTCACAGTCTTGCTCCCGGGCGCTTTGGATGGCCCGAGCTTTTTTATGGATGGCTTGATCGTGTTAATCGTATCAATATTGCCGAGCCCTTCCTCCTCGTATTCCATGAGGAGAGGTTTGAGGGTGGCGCGAGCATCGGAGGCAGCCGCTGCGGTGCTCCTCAGGTTATCTCTTATTGCCTGGAGCGCTGCCTCGCGGCTTTCATCGGGAATTTCGGGGGGGATGAGAAAAGCTGCCTCGCCGTCGTCTGCAAGCCGTTCGGAGGAATCTCGAACGGCTTTAAGGGATTCGGCGAGCTTCTTGATCTGGTCGTCATCTGCGGCAAGTGAGCCGTACACCAGGGACAGGCCGCTGATCAGATCGTCCAGCTTCTTGCTTTCGGCTTCGTGGGCAGATCTTTCCTCTGCCGCGTACATGGCATTGAGATCGGCCAGTCGGGTGCCTAGATTCTCCATTTTGCGCGACATCGAGACGAAGCCTCTTGCGGCGCGTATGATGACGTCTGCGCGTATTTTTGCTGCGGCGTAGTTCGTTTCCGCGGATTGGAACAGGTGTCCGAGAGATGCTGTCGTCGACCCGGCCCCCGCCCTTCCTTCTTCCGCGACCAGGAGCTCAAGGTCGGAGAGGCTGGACCCTGCGTTGTCCAGCGCATCAATAATCCTCTTTATTTGATTCCTGATCACCTTCCTGTCGGTGCTTGTGAACATTTCGAAGGCGGTGATCGCCCCCCGCCCCGGGTTACGCCTCCCCCATATGCCTTTTATCGTCCTGTAAATGCGAACGGTCGCCGATTCGTACTTTTTCAGATTGATGGAGATTTCATCGATTGCCTTGCTGAACTCCATCGGCAGCTTGCGTATCAGATCGGCGTCGAAGCTGGCCTTCAAGTTTGCCGATGTGTCGCGCATGCCGTTTACGGTCGAAACGAGGGATGCCCATTCGCGGGTGAATTCTCCGGCCAGTTCTTCCGATGTGGCGAAGATCTCGACCTTCTCCGGTGAAATATGATCATGCTCCATGATTAGCCTCCTGCCGTACGGTTCTTGAATTTTGTGCCAGGCCTCTTGCACAGCGTGCGGTCCGATCGGCCGGCGGTGCGCCGTCCCCGACGGTTTCCTGTCCGCTGAGTTCTGCCATTCGTTCCAGCGGTCCGGTCATAGCCCGGGGATCCGGGCGTTGCGGTGGAGATCGACGAAGAGCTGGTGGTCGGCGCGGGTCCGGGCCCCGTAGGTGTGGGCGAAGTCCACCAGGAGGTCGATGAATCCCCGTTCGTCCCGGGCGATCGCCGCGTCTATGGCGTGCTCGGTGGAGAAGGGCACCAGGCTGTGGCCGCCGGACTCGTCGGCCGCGGCGTGCATGGTGGCGGTGGTCCGGCCGAGGCACTCCGTGACCGCGAGCAGGTCGGCGCCCTCGTTGAGGTCGGTCCAGTCGAGGTCGGTGGCGTAGGGCGAGACCTCGGCGACCAGTTGGCCGCGTTCGCCGAGCACGGTGTGGCCGAGCCAGGGATCGCTGTGGTCCTGGAGGGCCCGTTGGGAGATCACCGTCCGGTGGCCCTCGTGCTGGAAATGGCCGCGGACGGCCGGATCGTCGATGTGCCGTGCGGCCGCAGGCGTCTGGCCCTGTTTCATATAGATGATCACATCGTTCTCGAGGGCGTCGGTGGGGCCTTCCAGCAGCAGGTTGTAGGAGGGGAGGCCGGCGCTGCCGATGCCGATGCCCCGGCGTCCGACCACGTCCTTGACCCGCAGTGAGTTCGGGCGGGTGCGGGAGGCGGGCGGCAGGGTGCCGAGGTAGCGGGCGAAGGCCGTGAGGACGTCGGCCCGGGTGGCCTCGTCCAGCTCGACGGCGCCGTTGCCGGTCAGGAAGCGCCGCTCGTACCCCTCGACGACGGTGTCGGCCTCCAGCAGTGCGACCCGGGTCCGCATGCGCGCCCGGTGCAGGGCGTCGAGGATCGGGCCGGTGGCCGTGTCGAGGGTGTACGAGGCGGGCCGGCCGGAGGTGACCAGGGCGCCGATCTGGGCACGGTACGCCGTCGCGAAGGTCCTCACCAGGTCGGTGATCATCGAGTCGGAGAGCGCCTTGGCGTAGCCGATCAGTGCCAGGGAGGCGGCCAGCCGCTGTACGTCCCAGACGAAGGCCCCGACGTACGCCTCGTCGAAGTCGTTCACGTTGAAGACCAGCCGGCCCTCGGAGTTGAGGTAGGTGCCGAAGTTCTCGGCGTGCAGATCACCGTGGATCCAGACCCTGCCGGTCCGCTCGTCGAGGAAGGCGGAGCCGTAGGAGGCGAACGGTCCGTCCGCCACATCCGCGTAGTAGAGGCAGGCGGTGCCCCGGTAGAAGGCGAACGCGGAGGCTGCCATCTTGCGGAACTTCACCCGGAAGGCGGCCGGGTCCTCGGCCATCAGCTCGCCGAAGGCGGCGTCGAAGACCCGCAGGATGGTCGCGCAGCGATCGGCGGGGTCGGGAACGGCGGCGGACATGTGCGGCATCCTTCGGGGGCGGACGGCTGGATCACCGCCAGGATCCGGGCACGGCGGACCACATGTCCTGCCCCTCGGTACCGCGTGGCGGGCAGAGTGGCCGTGGGCGCGGAGCGGGGGACCGGTCATCGCCACAGGTGCCGCAGCGCCGGACGTGCGGCGCGGCGGGAATACCCCCGCGTCGCGGCTGGTTCGCGAGCATGATTGAATATTCAATCAAAAGAGGAGTTGAGGACGATGCAGTTCGGGATCTTCACCGTCGGCGACGTGACCACCGACCCCACCACCGGTCGGACCCCGACCGAGCGCGAGCGGATCAAGGCCATGCTGGCGATCGCGCTGAAAGCCGAGGAGGTAGGCCTCGACGTCTTCGCCACCGGCGAGCACCACAACCCACCGTTCGTCCCCTCCTCGCCGACCACCATGCTCGGCTACATCGCCGCACGCACCGAGAGCCTGATCCTTTCGACCTCCACGACGCTGATCACCACCAACGACCCGGTGAAGATCGCCGAGGACTTCGCGATGCTTCAGCACGTCGCCGACGGCCGCGTCGACCTGATGATGGGCCGCGGCAACACCGGCCCGGTCTACCCCTGGTTCGGCAAGGACATCCGCGACGGCATCGACCTCGCCGTCGAGAACTACGCCCTGCTGCGCCGCCTGTGGGACGAGGACGTCGTCACCTGGAAGGGCAAGTTCCGCACCCCGCTGCAGTCCTTCACCTCCACCCCCCGCCCGCTGGACGGCGTCGCCCCCTTCGTGTGGCACGGCTCCATCCGCTCGCCCGAGATCGCCGAACAGGCCGCCTACTACGGCGACGGCTTCTTCCACAACAACATCTTCTGGCCCGCCGCCCACACCAAGCAGATGGTGAACCTCTACCGGCAGCGCTACGCCCACTACGGACACGGCACCCCCGAGCAGGCCATCGTGGGCCTCGGCGGCCAGGTCTTCATGCGCAAGCGCTCGCAGGACGCGGTACGCGAGTTCCGCCCCTACTTCGACAACGCGCCGGTCTACGGGCACGGCCCGTCCCTGGAGGAGTTCACCTCCCAGACCCCGCTCACCGTCGGGTCGCCGCAGGAGGTCATCGACCGCACCCTGTCCTTCCGTGACCACGTCGGCGACTACCAGCGCCAGCTGTTCCTGATGGACCACGCGGGCCTTCCGCTGAAGACCGTGCTGGAGCAGCTCGACCTGCTCGGCGAGGAGGTCGTACCGGTCCTGCGCAAGGAGTTCGCCAACCTGCGCCCGGCCGGCGTGCCGGACGCACCGACGCACCAGGCCCGGGTGGCCGCCGCTCAGGAGACCACGAAGGAGGGAAGGACGGCATGAAGCTGATCGTCGTATCGGCAGGGTTGAGTTCGCCCTCCGCCACCCGCCTGCTCGCCGACCGGCTCGCGGCCGCGACGCTCGGGCACGTCGATGCGGAGCTCGAAGTGATCGAACTTCGGGACCTCGCCACCGACATCGCCCAGCACTTCGTCACCGGGTTCCCGTCCGCCCGGCTGGCCGCCGCGCTCGACGGCGTGGCGGCCGCGGACGGCCTGATCACCGTGACACCGGTGTTCGCGGCGTCCTACAGCGGTCTGTTCAAGTCGTTCTTCGACGTCATCGACAAGGACGCGCTCACCGGGAAACCCGTGCTCCTCGGCGCGACCGGCGGCACCGCCCGGCACTCCCTGGTCACCGAACACGCCATGCGCCCGCTGTTCACCCACCTGCGCGCGCTCGTCCTGCCGACCGCCGTCTACGCCGCCTCTGAGGACTGGGGCGAGGAAGGCCTGGCGCAGCGGATCGCGCGGGCCGGCGCGGAACTGGCCCATTTCCTGACGCCCGCCGCACGGGGTACCACCCCGGACGTCGACACCGCCGCCGCGATCGCACCCCGCTCGCTGACCGGGGCGATCACCTCGGTGGATCCGCAGGACGGCTTCGACGTGGTGCCGTTCGCACAACGGCTGGCCGCGCTACGGGTGTAGGAGCCGCAACCGCCCTCCCCGGTCCGCGGCCACCTCCGCCGGACCCGGGGGGGGGCGAGACCCGGGCCCCGCACCGCGCGGGCCGCGACCTGGACTGCACCGGAGTGCCCCCGTATGCAGGTGAAGATCCGGAACTCCCGGTGGTCAGACCTCTTGACCACTCGGGGAGATGTGACTCAGCCTGGAGCACGTGGCGGACTTCACCGTGGTGAGACGAACTGCGTTGTCAGATGCGGTCTTTGACCAGATCGCCAACAGGATCCTGGACGGGACGCTGCCTGCGGGCTCGTCCCTGCCACCGGAACGGAGCCTGACCGAGACGTTCGGAGTCAACCGGCAGGCACTGCGCGAGGCCCTTCAACGCCTGAGCCAGCTCGGCCTGGTGGAGATCCGGCACGGGGAGTCAACCCGGGTACGGGACTTCCGGACCAGCGCCGGGCTCGACCTGGTGCCACACCTCCTGCAGCGCACCGACGGCACGATCGACCCGCTGGTCGTCAGGGCGATGACGGAGATGAGGTCGGCGGTCGGCGCCGACGCCGCCGCGCTGTGCGCCGCCCGGGCGGGCGAGGCCGAAGTCCGTGCGCTGAGGGACGTGCTGAGCGAGTTCTCGGATCCGGACGGCGAGAGCCGGCCGACCGCGGACATCCGCTTCTGGGACCTGGTCGTCGACGGCTCGGGAAACATCTGCTACCGGCTCGCGCTCAACGGCATGCGCGCCCTGTACCGCCGGGCGGAGCCGCTGGTCAGAAACGTCCTCGCCACAGAACGCAGCGCCGTGCACCTGTACGGAGAGGTGGTCGAGGCCATCTCCGACCATGATCCGGAACGGGCCCGGTCACGCGCAGCCCTGTTGCTGGAACACGGCGCCGCCGCGATGAACGCCCTCTTCCCCGGGTCGGAGAACAGATGAACCCCGAACAGCGGACGGCGCAGTTCCGTGCGGCCGGTCTCACCCTGCGGAGTGCGGCCCGTCTCTTCTCGCGCTACCCCAGCCCACGCGTCCTCATCCCGGCGGCCGCGCTGACCGTCGCCGCACGGGTGAGCCTCGGACGGTGGTCCCGGCGCGACGTGAGGATCGCCGCGACGATCGTGACGCTGGAGCCGTTCCTGGAATGGCTGGTCCACGTCCACATCCTTCACCAGCGGCCACGGACGTTCAGAGGACGCACCGTCGACTCCTTCGCCGCACGCAAACACCGCCGGCACCACCTGAACCCGCGTGATCCCGCCCTGGCCTTCATCCTCCCCAACAGGCGGATCGCGCCCGTTGCCGTGGCCGGCATCGCCGCTGTGAACACCGCCGTCCACCGGTCCACCCGTACCGCCCTGACCGGAACCGCCACGTCACTGCTCCTGCTCACCGCGTTCGAGTGGACGCACTTCCTCATGCACTCGTCCTACAAGCCGAAGAACCCGCTGTACCGGGAGATCCGGCGGACGCATCAACTGCACCACTTCCGGAACGAGAAGTACTGGTTCGGCATCGTCACGCCGGTCTCCGACATCGTGCTCAACACCAACCCGGCGAAGGACGAGGTGCCGCCCTCGAAGACGGTCAAGACCCTCGGCATCACGGAACCCGTCTCCCCGGCCGAGTTGTGATCGCGGGTGCCGGTGCGGAAGCAAAGCCGGCCGGCCGGCCGGGGCGAGCGCCGCGGCTCGCGGCCTCGATCGGCCTCCGGCGCGGTGGACCTGAGCGGAATCACCCGTTCGGATGTGATAAGTGTTTGTCATCGTTTTCCCTGGGCTATCCATGGCTGGGGCGTAGCCTGAAAGGCCGCCCTCCGGGCATTTAATTCGGTTCCAGGAAGGCGTTCATGAATATCCGTTCAGCGATTTTCCGCCCCATTGCCGTAGGCGTGCTCGCAGGCGCACTAGGCTTCGGTACCGCGCTCTCCGCCGAGGCGGATTCTCACGGTCACGGTCACCACCCGACGGCGCGTCCGACGATCGTCCTGGTCCACGGCGCCTTCGCCGATGCCTCCAGCTGGGAATCGGTGGTGGCACGGCTGCAGCACGAGGGCTACCGGGTGATCGCCCCGGCCAATCCGCTGCGCGGCCTCCATCAGGACTCGTCCTACCTGGTGAGTTTCCTCAAGAGCCTGGGGGACACCGAAATCATTCTGGGCGGTCATTCATACGGCGGCGAGGTGATCACCGAGGCAGCCTCGGACCCCGATGTCAAACCTCACATCAAAGCACTGGTCTACATCGCCGCGATCGCTCCCGAGGTGGGGGAGAGTGCCGGTTCGATCCTCGCCGCCTTCCCGGGGAGCGAGCTGACGCCGGAGAACCAGAACGCGGTCCCGTACACCCGCCCGGACGGCAGCACGGGGACGGACCTCTACATCAAGCCCGAGGCTTTCCGGCCGGTCTTCGCGGGTGACCTGCCCCAGGAGAAGACGGACGTCATGGCCGCCACCCAGCGGCCCATCGACCAGTCCGCGCTGGGCGACACCGCCGACAGCGCGGCCTGGAAGGACATCCCGTCGTGGTACCTCGTCGCGTGCGGCGACAAGACCATCCCGCCCGCGGCGGAGCAGTTCATGGCCGAGAGGGCGAACTCCACGACGGTGAGTGTGAACTCCTCCCACGCGGCGCCGGTCTCTCACCCGGAGGAAGTCACCAACCTGATCCTCGACGCCGCGTCGTCGTGAGCGACCCACTGCGGAACAGGGACTCACCGCGGTGAGAGGGATGATGAGCGACGGCCCGCCGGGACCTCCGGCGGGCCGTCGGGCGTCCGCGCCGGGCGGTCGGGGGCCCTGGCTCCGGCGGGTCGTGCCTGAAGGGGAAGTCGGTTCGGGAAGCCCGAAAGAGGGAGCGGCTGCCAGTATCGACGCATGACCCGATATGTATCAGAGGACTCTGCAGGATCGATCCAAGCGCCGCCCGATGCGGCAATCTATTCCTACGAAGTGAAATTGCGCTACTCGGAGCATATTCCGTTGGGCGCCAATGATTCGTCCGGAGTTGACAGTGAGTGGATCGACGTCCGTCAGGATGCGGTGGTCGTGGAATTCAATCTGCCCACCCCGAGATATGAGGAGAGCGGGGGGAGCCTGATCACTTGTAAAGTCCGGCTCTGGGACAAGAGCAACAGATCGTCAATCGTCTGCAGCGGGGTAGAAGAATTCACAACCCAGTTCAAGCCGGGGGAGGACGGAAGGAAGTGCCTGGTCATCAGGGACTTTGACAGCGTCCACCGAAACCCCGAGACCGGTCTGCCGAGGTGCCTCTACAGCATCTGGCTGGATTCCGAGGACGTGAACGCAGAGGTGACCGTCTCGCTCTGGGCGTGAGCCTGTCACGCGCCGCGGGCCGACGATGTGAACCGCGCCTGCCGACTCCGTCCGGCGGATCATCGTGCGGCGGGTGGGGGGAAAGCCGCCACAGGCCGTCCGGGGGCGGGAGGCGTGCCGTACAGCAGACGCAGACCGAGGTGCGTGAGGCTGTGACGGGTGATGCCGCGCTCGCGCGTGGTGGTGATCAGGCCCCCTGCGCGCAGGGCATTGAGGTGGTGGCTGGCCGTCGCGGCGGAGATGCCGACCCGGGTGGCCAGTTCGGCGGTGCTCCGAACGGTGGCGAGCGCGGCAAGGGCCGCGGCCCGGGTGCGACCGAGGAGACGGACGAGACCGGGGTCGAGGTGCGGGGTGTCCTCCGGGAGACCGGCGAGCTGGTGGCGCACCGGAAAATAGAGCTCGATGGGAGCCTGCTCGTCGTAGTTGTCGAGGCGCGCGGTCGGGACCCGCAGGAAGAATGCGGGTATCAGGAGCAACCCCCGGCCGGACAGGTGGACGTCGACGTCGTGCGGAATGTGGCACGGGACGGTGAGGATCGGGAACTCCCAGCTGATCGCCGGGTGAAGGCCGTTCAGCATGGCGCCGGTGGCGGCTGACGCACGGCCGTACGCGGCCCGGACGGCCTGCTCCACGTACCGCCAGGCCGGCGCGACCGCCAGACGGTGGTAGGCGCTCAACAGCCCGATCAGTCTCTCGGTGGCCTCCGGACGCCCGTGGTGGACGTCGGCGATCCACTGCGGCAGGTCGGGTCGCATACTGCGGGTCACCGCCAGATCGGAGATGGCCCGGGCGGCGGGCTTCGACCGCACGGCGGACAGCGCGTCTGCCAGAGTGGCGGCTCCGGTGGGCGCGAGGAGGAGTTCGGGCACCGTGCCGTCGTCGGGTGTGACGAGTGCGAACAGCTGCCGTTCACTTCGGCCGAGGCTCTGGCCGACCTCCGCCGACCACCGGGCGAACGGTTCGCTGCGCGCCTGCGGCTGTTGCAGGAGCTGGAGGCTGAGCACCGTCTCCATCAGCGGCTCGGGGTGTGGCGCCCAGCGGATCCGGTTGAGGTCGGTCGTGGTGAAGTGAATACGGAGCATCGTCTCCCCAGCTGCGCGGCACCACCGGCAAGCGGCGCTCCTCGGCGGCGCATGCCGCACGATCGAATGATCATGACATGAGCGCCCGACGTCCGGGAGTCCCCCGGAAGCGGTGGGCGGCCCGATCAAGCCGGGCGCCTGCAGGCGTGGCTACCGAGTTGGCGCTTGCACGACGATTCCGAACCCTGCCTGGAAGTGTGGCTCAGCAGGGCATCGTGAGGATCCGGGCAGAGAGATATCTTGATCGTGTGCCTAATCTCCCGAAACAGAGCACTCCAAATTAATCATGTTTCTCAGGAGGAATAATGCTTGCCGAAGGTGAAGTTGGCGAATTTGGCATTTCAGGAGTCCCGTATGCGGCAGTGACGACTTGCCTGACGGTCACCTGCCTGCTCGATGACGGAAATCACGTGGGCGGGCATCTTAGCCTGCAGAGGAGCGGAACGGCGCTCGCCTCGGACGAAGTGCTGCCTGCAATGAAGGGGATTGTGGGGAGTAGGCGTATTGTCAGGATGCATCTTGCGGGCGTTCTTGATAGCTGGAGCTCGGATTTCCTCGATGTGCCGTACATGGATGCGCAGGGAGTTATTGAAATATATCAAGGAGGGGTTCAGCCGACGGATGGAAACAGCCTTTTCTGGGACATATACTCAAGGGTTGAGCCGGAGCCCGATGATGACGCATGGGAATGGCTTCCGCCATCGTTTGTGAATATGACGGGGGCATTTACGGTCACCCTCGAAGCGCCAGGTCGCCAAATTTCCCCCAAGGATGGGGAGGGTGAATCATATGCAGACGGTGTTGACTATGAGAATTCTGCCGCTGCCGCCTTCGATGAATACCTCAAGGGCCTCGCAAGAGACATTTTCGATAATGGTGGAAATGTGATTGAAGGTGACCAGGTCGTTATGGATGTGCAAGGCCAGGCCTACAAGTTCCCAGCTGTCGGAATTAATCTTTCTGAATCTCCGCAAGATGCAATGTACTCGACCGGTGGTAATTCCTGGCAGTTGTGTGCATCAAATTCCCAGAGCGTTCCAGTATGGCTGAAAGGTGTCGTTATTTCTGAGACTGGATTGATCACGACTACCGACGCATCGGCAGTGTGACACTGACGTCGGCCAGTCTGGCGAGCCCGCCTACGCCGGGCACTGCGCAACGCCGTGTCCGGCAGGGGCTGGAAGATCGCGCTGCCGGACGCCGGTGTCCCCGGGGGGTAGGCGGGTAGGCGGGAGTGGGCGGCGCGGGGCGGTTCGCGTGCAGCGGGGATCCGCCGGAGCACCGGCTTGCGGTAGGGCCGGAGCCGGTACCGCCTGGGTCTCCGCGATGTGGCGGCGGGTGGTACGCAGGGACATGCCCAGGCGCCGGGCGATGCTCTCGTCCTTCAGGCCGGCGGCGAGCAGCTCCATGATCGT